>JAVZMI010000003.1 GCA_038883335.1 Candidatus Bathyarchaeia archaeon | reverse complement strand
TTCTACGATCTTGTCAATAGCCCATATGCTGTCAAAATCCTCTATGAGAGGGATCACTTGGATGCTTTTAGGCTTGAATGAGCCAAGCCAATCTTTAACCGTCTTCGCCTCGTTTAATACTATGTTCTCAGCTGCAACTATGACTCGCTCATAGTAGTTGTGAAGACAGATAAGTTCTTGGCCTTTTGTCGTGAATGGGAATATGACCTCGAATATTGGTGCTACTTCATTCCCGTAGAAGGCTGAGGCAACATCATAGGCTACCGTAATATTTTGAAGAGTTTCGACCACCACTTTTTTCTCTATGGGCTCTATGCTGGGGTTAGGAACTCGATATGTGAGGAATATATCCTTCCCGAGTAAATGTTCCTTAAAATAGTCACTATACTTGCTGAACAATTTTCTTACAACATGGGTGTCAACATCTTTTCCCTCAGAGTCCCACATCACCTCGTGGCAGCCGAGAGTCTTATAGGCGAAGTACGCCTCGTATATTTCCGCGTCACCATCGATAATCTCTCCACCGCACCACTCTGGGGTGTGTACGTTATCTGGGTGTTGAGTTGACATTGTTCGAGGTATTTTCCTGTCTCCATCCTGCATATTTGTCATAGGTTGACACGCGAACTGAGAAGAAGGCAATTAAATCTAAATAAATGTTATTTCTTAACTTAATACCACGTTTTTCATACGCGAAAAACTGCATGGGGTCGAGGTTGATAGAGGGAGAACCTGATGTGAAAATGGTGTACACTGGGTGAGTCTACCGGATCAGGCCCTTTTTTCCGATAGAGTATGGGCGTTACTTACTTTTTGGTCAAAGCCTTCGCCAGCTTTTCTCCAAGCTTTATTGCTTGTTCTTTGTCAGGTTCTTTTGGAGAGCCTTCGACGGCCAATCCTGGTTTTATAAATTTTGGGTTAAATACGCCGATAATTTTCTCGATGTTTTCTAGTGCAGTGACTTGCCCTCCACTACCGGTGGTGAACACGCATGCAGGTTTTCCTGCTATTTTATGCCTTTGGGGGTATAGGTTCGTTAGCAGAGTCAAAATTTCTCCGGACATTATGCTGAAGTGGGAGGGTGAACCAAACGCGTAGGCGTCAGCTGCGGTTACTTCTTCGATGTTTGCTTCCTTTGCTTTCTTCAATTCTACTGTGACTCCAGGGACTCTACGCGCCCCGTCTGCTATAGCTTGAGCCAACTTCTCTGTATTCCCGGTACGGCTATCATAGATGACGAGAAGTTTTGGCATATTGAAAACCTCGATAAACGTTATCTTCGTGAATTTATTATCTTTGCGGTCTTAATGTACCGCGCCGCTACGATGGTCGTTTTTTGCAGTAGACAAGGACGTAGAGGCCTAGAGGTGCCTGCGTTGTGGGGTTTAGGTTTGGAATTAGCCCTCGTAACCAAACAATTAAAGAGGCTGAAGTGGTATTAGCACTTTAAACTTCTCCAGCCGTCATAATTAGAGAGAATGCTTTTCCCCGTCGACTGAATTCTGCTTAAGTTAATTAAATAGCCTAGTAGACAGTTATTTATTGAGGCAGAATTGAGTTCCCAGTCTTCACGCTATGCTTCTGAGCGGGACTTCGTTGCAAGGTTCCTTCTTCCAAAGCTTAAGGAGGCTGCTGGGCTTTTAGGTGTGGCTGAGGTTGTTGACTTTTTTGTTGAGAAGCCTGTTAATGGGACGCCGGACTTGACGGCTGAGAAGGGTGGGAGGGGGCTGTTCCTCGTCGAAGCCAAATTCAGGAAAAGGGTCGCTGGGACCGAACGTGATATAGAACCTCGAGACCCGGATGTTATAGCTCAGGCTGTTGGATATGCTGGATTGGGAGGTTTTCCATATTACGCTACCTGTAATTTAAGACGGATTGTTTTATTCAAAAATGATCCAAGTAAAAGGGCGTATGAAAGTGAGATTGCGTCTTTCGAGTATGAGCGGACGCCTGACTGGGCTGAGAATCTACTCAAGATGGTGTTGGAGTTTGTGCCCATCCGTCTTAAGCCTCTGGATGACACACTTGTTGACACTCTGCATGATGCTTTCAACGACATACCCGGAGTTTCTCAACGCTTTAAAGGTGCGGCTTCGTGACGGTAAATTTCATAAGAAATATGTTGATTGGCTGGAGAGTCAGGGGCTCAAGTTCGCTGATGAGACTAATAGGATGATAGCTGAAGAGACTACCTATCTCCAGTTGAATAAGCTAGTCTTCTACCAGGTTATAAGAGCGATTTATACTGATAGGCTGAGGCCGCTCAAAATAGGTGAGGAAGAGGATGTCACTGAAGCTTTGGGTAGATTCTTTGAGGATGCACGCAAGATCGATTATGCACCGATCTATCAGAGTGACATTATAAGTGAGATTCCCTTCACGCCTAGAGCCAAAGAGCGGATTAGGACTTTACTGGACACATTGAATGAGTTCGATTTCTCCAAGATGGAGAGCGATTTCATAGGTCGCATTTATGAGAAGCTCATACCGCCATTGGAGAGAAAGAGGCTGGGGCAATTCTACACGCCGCCGGGAATTGTTGACTTCATAGTTCAGTTAACGGTAACTAAGCCTGATGATACTGTGCTAGACCCCGGGTGTGGTTCGGGAAGCTTTCTGGTCAGAGCCTACCACAGGCTTAGGGAACTCAACAATATTCCAAGATTGATAGAAGGCCCGTTAGCTGAAAGGTTCCATCAGCAACTTCTAGAACGCCTGTATGGAGTCGACATAAACCAGTTTCCAGCCCACCTCACAGTCATCAACTTGGCCGTTCAGAACCCTAAAGCCAGAATCGAGAAAGTGAACGTTATTGTCAAAGACCTCTTCGATGTTAGACCCAGACAAGCAACGCTCTCAGGATTTGAGAGTGTTACGGCTGAGGGGAAGCCCACGCGTATAGAAATGCCTCCAGCCTTCGACGTCGTAGTGGCTAACCCACCCTATATCCGTCAGGAGCTGTTGGGCGAAAAGGAGAAGCTGAAAATTAAGAATCTTATTGAGGGTGAGTACAAAGGAGAGCTTTTCATCGGTGCACCAACTAAGAAGGTTAAAGACGCCATTATTCTCGATAGGCAAAGTGACATCTACATTTACTTCTACATCCATGGAATCAGGTTCCTCAAGAACGGTGGAAGGCTGGGTTTTATATCCTCTAACAAATGGCTCGAGGTAGGATATGGAGAACCCTTCCAACAATTCCTCTTAGATAATACCAAAATTCTTTACATAGTCGAATTTGACAGGGCTATATTCCCAGATGCAGAAGTGAACACAGCCGTAACCATCCTTCAAAGGGAAAGTTATGGGGAAAAACGTTACAATAATCCAGTCAAATTCGTAAGGGTTAAGAAACGTCTAGATATGGATCTCCTTCTCGACAGAATCCAATCAGCACAGAAAAGCATAGAGAACGATGAGCTGAGAATAAACATCATACAGCAGAGGAAGCTCAAGCTTGGAAAATGGAATATCTATCTCAGGGCACCACCAGTACTACAGAAAATATATAACAGCAAAAAGATCAAAAAGCTTGGCGAATTGGCAACTGTGTACAGAGGTTTCACCACGGGGTACAATGACTATTTTATTTTGAATGAGTCCAAGGTTGAGGAGTGGGAAATAGAGGATGAATATCTAGAGCCATGCTTATCCTCTCCTAAGAAACTGAAAGGCCTAATAATAGGCGATGGAGATATTAGCGATTATGTGCTCATGGTCTCTCATCCTAAATCTGAGCTTAAAGGAACTAATATCCTCAGATATATTGAGTACGGCGAGAAGCTTGAGGTTGATGTACTTCGTGGATCGAAAAGAGGTAAGAGACGGCTACCTGAACTGGAAACCGTGAAGAACCGTAAGCCTGCTCGGTACAATCTACCGTTACTACCCAAAGCTCCGATCATATTCCAATATATGATAGATGTTAGAGGAAATACGCTATGGAATCAAGCTAGAGCCCATGCTACCGATGTATTTTACTACATAAAGCCAAACAAGGGAGACCATACCCAACCGCTTTTAGGTTACTTAAACTCTAGTGTTGTAGCTTTGCTTGTAGAGCTCTATGGCCGCTCCTATGGAGGCGGCATATTAAAGATACAGGCGTACGAGTTAAGAGAGTTGCCTACCTTATCACCTGACGCATTGTCACCCTCTGAAAGGGCTAAAATAGAGAAGGCGTTTAAAGAGGTTGTTGACGCTGTGGATAGTCGAGTGAAAATTGAAGAGCATTTAGAAAAGGTCGAGTCGAAAACTGTTAAGGATATAGGTCTGTTTGAGGCTGAAGCTCGAAGGGAGTTGGAGGAAGCTGTTAAAGCTGAGGAGGAAGCCAGACGAAAGTTGGATGAAGCTGTTTATGATGCTTTAGGGCTAAGCCGAGAGGAGTGCAGGCAAGTAGAAGAAGGTCTAAGGGAGCTTCAGGAGCTCAGGCGCCTAAGAACCCAAACATGAAACCTTAAAAAATAGAAGACTTTTGGTGGTGGTACAAATTCACTCCGCAGATGGCGGGCTCGAGGGGATTTGAACCCCTGATCTCCGGCTCTCCTCCTGCTCCTAGTCCGAAGGCCGACGCGTTAATCCTGACTACGCTACGAGCCCGATAACCCTTAATCCTTCAAGCTTCGCTTTACCTCGCTAGATCATTTTTTATAAGTGTATGGAGTTAAATTTAAGGTTAGGTCGGGTAACAGGTCTAAGAGAGCACGTGGGTTGATGGGGATGGAAGTTCATTCAAGGGATCTTGAGTTCAGGCTTATGACTATCAAAATGCTTCACACAGTTAAGAAGAAGCATACTTATAGGGAGATATCTCAGTGGACAAAGTTGCCTGTAACAGTTCTAAGCCGATATGTGAAGGGACATGTCCTCCCAACATCAAAGAGGGCTAAAGAGATCTGGGCCGCCCTCCAGAAGGTAGCCGGCTTAGAGGAGCAACTAGCTTCCCGAATAAAATTTGACGAGATGGGCTACTTCGATAACACACAGATAATAGGCGATGTCCTATTACTGAGGCTGGCCACACAGCACGCAGTCTCCAAGTTCGCCGGCCGCCGTATCACCAAAGTACTAACTGCAGCAGTCGACGGAGTACCCTTGGCTACGCTGATAGCTAACTCACTCGACGTGGACATGGTCGTCGCCAAGAAGGGAAAAGAGGTAGGTGTAAAAGACTATATTGAAGAAACCTACGTACCAACCGAGTCTGGAGTCATTATGACCCTCTACATACCAAGAGACAGTCTCAGACGTGGAGACAGCGTTCTAGTTGTAGACGACATAATAAGAACTGGAGAGACGCAAAATGCATTGATAAACCTCGTTACGAAGACAAAAGGTGAGGTAGCTGGAATCTTCGCCCTAATCGCCGTAGGTAAAAGTTGGAGAGAAAACTTAAACGCCCCACCTAACACCGCTGTCGAGGTTCTCACAGAGATTGAGAAGAGACATGGCGGAACTACGCCTTAACCCACACCCTTAGCTCGTCAAATGGGGGGTAACTCA
Source organism: Candidatus Bathyarchaeia archaeon (assembly GCA_038883335.1). Classification (NCBI taxonomy): domain Archaea; kingdom Thermoproteati; phylum Candidatus Bathyarchaeota; class Bathyarchaeia (SeqCode); species Bathyarchaeia archaeon. The sequence continues at coordinate 132,894 of JAVZMI010000003.1, read as the reverse complement.
CCCCTTTCTCGGTTACTATAGCTGAAACGAATTTTGGCGGCGTTATATCGAACGCGGGGTTGAATGCACCCACCCCTTTTGGGGCTATCCTCTTTCCTGAAAACTCGAGAATTTCTTCTGGAGGCCTCTCTTCTATGATGACTTCGTCAACTCTGCTCGCAGGGTCTATTGTTGAGGTTGGAGCAACTACAAAGAATGGAACCCGATTCTCTCGCGCCAAGACTGCGAGCATATATGTTCCAACCTTATTTATCACATGCCCAGTTGCAAGTATGCGATCTGCTCCGAGTATGACCTTACCAACCATTCCACGTTGCATCACCAAACCTGCGGCGCTGTCAGGTATAATGCGAACGGGGACCCCCTCACTACTCAGCTCATAGGCGGTCAACCTAGCACCTTGGAGTAAAGGTCTAGTCTCGGTGGCGATGACTTCGACTCTCTTACCTTCACGGTGGGCTTGAATTATAACTCCCAAAGCTGTACCATGCTGAACCGTGGCAAATGCACCTGCATTACAGTGTGTCAAAACCGTTTCCTTTTCACTAAGAAGAGCTGCCCCTATCTTACTCAGCCTCATATTCACCTCAGCGTCCTCATCTAATAGGCGGAGACATCGATCAATTATGGAGCGGACTACTTCACTCAAATCTTCCCCATCTAGTCCTCTAGCATAGTCGAGGATCACCTTCACCCCATGGAAGAGATTCACAGCTGTGGGCCTTGTAGACTTTATAAGTTCAGCAGCCTCTTCCAGATCCTGAAGCAGTTGCTTCTTGTTCTTAGCCTTCGAACGGTAGGCTGCTTGAGCGAGAGCCAACGCTGCCGCCGCACCCAAGAGTGGAGCGCCCCTGATCTTCATCTCCCTGATAGCGTCCGCCACCTCCTTTGGGCTCTTAAGCCGGAGGCGAGTCAACCTGTGTGGGAGTTTAGTTTGGTCTATAGCTATTATGACGCCGTTTTGCCACCTAATCGTCTCCACTTAGACTGCCGACCTCATACCACTGGTCAAAGTCTCTAACTTTATGTAGGGCGATGTTAAAATAATTTTCCAAGAGATTGATGTGGAGGGCTTCACATTGAAGGGAAGAAACTACAGAATCGGCAAAGGTAGAGCCTACACTAGGAAAGAGTATATTCACGGCGCCCCACAACCCAAGATCACAAAGTTTACAATGGGCGATACAACTGGCAAATTCAGCCATAAACTCTCACTCGTTTCCCTAAAGAGAGTTCAAATTAGGCACAACGCACTCGAAGCAGCCCGTGTGGCTGTAAATAAGATACTATCCGAAAAACTTGGATCCGCCTACATTTTGAAAATAAGACCTTACCCACATATAGTCCTCCGTGAAAATAAGATGATGGCCTTCGCAGGGGCAGATAGGCTCCAAGAAGGTATGCGTAGGTCATTTGGCAAAGCTACAGGGTTAGCAGCTCAAGTCGAAGTTGGAGAACCCATAATCGATGTTGAAGTGGACGCTCCAGGCGTCGACGTAGCAAAAAGAGCCCTCAACACGGGGATGAGCAAGCTGCCGACCCCCTGTACAATAGAGATCGTCACTCTCCACACCCCTGAGAAACCAGCCCCCACCCCCCACAGTACATTAGAGCTCTCCACACGCGTGGCCAGTTTAGGATGACTTTTGACCTAAAGACCAGCGAAGTAGTAGCTTCAGTAGTCGAGAAGTCTGCTCGGAAAGTTATGCTACAACTCCCCGATGGGTTGAAGAGATATGGTTTAGAAGTCGCCGAGACTGTGGAGAAAGAGACTGGCGCCACAGTATACTTATCCGCAGACCCATGCTACGGCGCATGCGATCTCCCAACTGAAGAGGCAAAAAGGCTTGGAGTCGATCTGATCGTCCACTACGGCCACACCCCCTTCACCAAGCAGATCACATCCAATATTATCTACGTGCCTGTCAAGGCGAAAGTTGAACTCTCCGAAGTCGTCGAAAAAGCACTGCACTTACTGGCGGGATACTCAAACATTGGGTTAATTACAACCCTTCAACATGTAGGAGACCTCAAGCTTGTCGAAGCCATGCTCAGGAAGTGTGGTAAAGAGGTCAGGATAGGGCAGCCAGGGGACCACGCGGAGTACCCAGGCCAAGTTACAGGCTGTGACTATACGGCTGCTAAGACAATTGAACAGTCCGTGGATGCCTACCTCTATATTGGGGGAGGAATATTTCACGCCTTAGGCGTGGCCTTGGCTGTTAAGCAGCCTGTAATTATAGCTGACCCCTACCTGGGCGAGGTGAGGGATCTGACAGCGTTACGCCAGAAAGTTATTAATCAACGTAAGGCAGCGATAAGAAGGCTAGTTCAGGCGAGAATAGTTGGTGTGATAGTTGGAACTAAGACAGGGCAGTTTAACTGTGATAACGCTGAGGTGATAAGGAAGGAGCTCACCACCCATGGGAAGAAAGTAACACTGCTTACAATGCGTGAGATAACTCCTGAAGCGATAGATAACTTTCCGGATATCGACGTCTTCATTAATACTGCATGCCCGCGGGTAGGAGTTGACGACCCGGAGAGGTACACTAGACCCATCATCTCCTACGCCGAAGTACTAGAGGCGTTCAAATCAGGGTGGACTGTTACGCGTTGCTCACAAAGCGGAAAGAGCTTGAATTCATCCTCTCAAGAGTAGAGCCACATTTAACTCCGAAGCTCTCACTCGAGCAGTACACAACACCACCTAGGCTCGCGGCTCTACTCCTCTATACGGCCGCATACACCTTCAACGATATAGTAGGCAAGAGAGTCTGTGATCTTGGGTGTGGAGTGGGAAGACTGGCTATAGGGGCGGCTTATCTAGGCGCCCGAGAGGTTCTGGCGATCGACCTCGATAAACAGGCAGTATATGTTGCGAAGAGGTACGCTCAGAAGTTCGGTCTACCTATAAACTGGATAGTGGGGGATATTAGTATCATCACTGGAACCGTTGATACAGTGATCCAGAATCCTCCCTTCGGTGTTAGACGGCGTGGGGCAGACACAAGGTTCCTAAAGAAGGCTTTTGAGATAGGTGAGATCGTCTACAGTATACATAAAAGTGGGGAGAATAATAGAAGATATTTGGCGAAGGTTGCTGAAGTGAATGGAAGAAAAGTGCAAGTTTTATTTGAAGCACAACTGGAGATCCCATACCAGTTCAAGTTTCACAGGAAACCCCGCTATAAAGTTAAGGTTGATATTTACAGGATTACACGGTGAGCGCCATGAGGGATTCCAAGAGACATGGGCAGTTTGTCAGCCCTGGCGATAAGCTCGGAGTTATAGAGGAGTTTGTGCCAGGGGTAGGGACATACGTTATGCAGAATACCATCTATTCCCAGTTGACAGGTCAAGTGGTATTGAACATTGAGAGTAGAGAGATAAGAGTTACACCCAAGACCAAGTCTCCCACTATACCAAGGAAAGGCATAATAGTAGTGGGAGAGGTTCTGCAGACTCAAGATAAAGTCGCTTCGGTGAGGATCTTCAAGATTGGAGAGACTTACCTTAACAAACCCTTTAACGCAATACTCCACATCTCCTATGCAAGCAGATACTTCACCAAATCTTTACAAAGTGCCTTTAGGCCGGGAGACATCGTTAGGGCGATGGTGTTAGGCGACGAGAATCTCCCCTACCAGCTAACTACCTCAGACGCAGATCTAGGCGTCCTGCAGGCGTTCTGTTCTAGATGCGGAGCACCCCTGAATTTAAATAGGAGACAACTGGTATGTTCAAGGTGTGGAAATACTGAGTACCGAAAGATAAGTGAAAGATACGGAAAGGATGCTTAAGTTGAAGGTCACCATAGTTAAGAGTTCTGAGAAGGAGTTGAAGCTTGATGTTCAAGATGCCAACCGCGCCCTACTACACTTACTCCAAAAAATCCTTCTAAGGAATGGAGGCGTGGAAGTTGCAGGTTACGATTTCACCCACCCCCTCCTCAAGTCTGCTGTACTCTATATTAAAACAAAGGGCAGCGAAACCCCCCTCAAAGCTTTAGATGAGGCCGCGAAAGAGTTGATAGAAGAGGCGAAGGATTTCGAGAAGCTTTTCTTAAACGCTTTAAAAGAATATAGAAGCTGAGACTAACATTGCTATCTCACCAACAACCCCATTTTTTGGGGGAAGTATTAAAAACTTCCAAGCGTGCTGATAGTTACGGGGATAGAGCCTGCCCAGAACAATTGAGACAAAAATTTTGCGCCACGATGTGGCGATGTTAGTTCATGGTAAATCTTTAAGAGAGATTCTACTAGACAGGGATTTAGCGAAACTCGGCGATGTATACCTAAACTTCGCATATTCACTGGCATTGTCGATGAAAGTGGGAAAACCTACCGGCTTAAGGGTTAGTAACACGGTTCTAGCCGGTGGAATACGGAAAGCTGGACTTCGAGGTCTCCTCCCTCATAGACTCTCAAGTCACGATATCGGCAGCGCAGGCGAGGCCCTAGCGGTTTACGGTTTACTTAAAGGTTACATTACTACTGAGGACTTGGTCAGCATCATCAAAGAATGTGAAGACGCCTCTGAAGCTTTTGCGCGGATATTTGAAAAGATTATTAAGTGTGAAGATGGAGCCGGTAAGATTTAGGAGCATCAAAAAGGAGTTACGGATAGTTGGCATTGATGACGGCAAGCCCTTACCGCCAACACAAAGCAGGAGCAATCTAGTCGGCGTTATTTTTAGGGGTGGAAGCTGGCTTGACGGATTATTAAGAGCCACCATAAAAACTGACGGTATGGACTCTACCGAAAAGATAGTTAAAATGCTTAAGGGCTCGAACCATTATGGCCAGATAAGAATTATAATGCTCCACGGTCTCACCTTTGCAGGCTTGAATGTCGTGAACCTTAAACAGTTGTGCAGAAGGGTTGAGCGACCAGCTATTGTGGTTATGAAGGAGAAACCTGACTACAATAGAATCGAGGAAGCGGCAAAGAGGTTACATGATGGAGAAGTTAAGTTGAAATTGTTGAGAGACGCCGGAGAACCGTTACCAGTTGTAACAAAGGCTGGCGTGCCCCCCATATACATTCAGGCCCAGGGAATAGGCGTTGAAGACGCTGAAAAGATCGTCAAATTATCATCTACTCATAATAGCCTACCTGAACCCATCAGAGTAGCTAACCTGATAGCTTCAATGTTGAAACCCAAGTCGCCGTGACGGCTTGCCGAGGCTACAGCGCCAATACCTTTACCCTTTCACGAGTTCTACGTTGCAGGTAATAGATGACCCTATACCTCGCACGACGGCATTATCCGCCGAATTTAAACTAGGTAGAGAAGTTTGGGAATAAGTTAGCCCACTATTTTACTGCTTCGACGTTCACGCTGCTTATCTTTCCGGCCAGTTGGCTAATTAGAGTAGAGGTTAGAGTATCTTTGCTGTTATAGCAACATGCGGCTATCTGCTCTATCTCACTCTGGGTGTAGGTGTGGTTTACAGTTACTTTGATGTCTCTAAAGCCAGCATCTCTTAACATCTCTTCATATTCTCTTACATTTAGAGCCCCTGCTATGCAGCCGACCCAGAGGCCAATTAAATGTTGGACAACTTCTGGGATTGGCCCGTTTGTGGCCATGTCTGAGATGGCTATCCTGCCTCTAGGTTTAAGGACGCGATAGATTTCGCGGAAGACTTGAGGCTTGTTGGGGGAGAGGTTGATGACACAGTTACTTATTACTACGTCAATTGTCCCGTTCTCCAGAGGGATCTTCTCCATCTCGCCCAACTTGAACTCCACATTAGAGATGCCTAACCTCTCAGCGTTAGTTCTAGCCCTCTCAACCATAGCGGGAGTCATGTCAATGCCTATGACCTTGCCTTTTGGTCCTACCTTCTTCGCAGCTAGAAAAGCGTCAATGCCACCGCCTGAACCTAGATCTAAAACAATCTCTCCGTCTCTCAAACCAGCCAGCGCCGTGGGGTTCCCGCATCCAAGGGATACTTCGGTAACGGTAGGGGGCAACCAATCGAAATCCTCTCGTGTATAGCCAGCACTCCTTCCTACGGGATCTTGAAAATGCTGGCAACAATTGCCGCCAACAATTATGTGGCGGCCTTCTCTCGCTGCTGTTGCATAACGTTCGCGAACCTTTGCCTTTATCTCCTCATCTCTCACTATACCAAGCCCCTTAGACGAGTCGGTGATAAGGAGATGTAACCTTTTACCTCGATCTACTTATGTTTTACTGTCTTACATAAATTGAGTCGAAATTGGATAATGAATCCAAAATTTATAACTTCAACTTGAAGCCATTTCGAGGAGACGCCAAGGATGGATCCAGTAAGTTGGGTGAGACACTAAACAGGTCCTAGGTGCGAGCTCTCTGCATATGATAGATTTTCACAAGCCCAAATACAAGCGGTAGGCTAAGATGGACGGCAACCCCGCGTTCAAAATTTTGTTGGCAGGCTTTTCAACCTCATAGTTTACACGTATATGTTGAAATCCAGTTTGACCTTCTTCAAGGTTGATGAGGGCGCAGCTTGCATTTGGGATGCCATCTCTGCTTTGGCCCACAGACCCAGGATTAAGCACAGTTCCAGGTGGATCGTTAAATTCAGAACGCATAGGTATATGTGTGTGCCCCAGAAGTAAAACACTAGCCTGGGTCTCCCGCAAGTAACTGGCAAGAATCTCCCTCGAAAAGGTAGGGTAAACATACTCGATAAGGGGGTTCCTAGGAGAGCCGTGGACTAGATAGAACCCCAGCCCCTTTAGATTGAGCTTCTTATTCAATTCAAGCTGCTTTAAGAAGACTTTATTCTCTTCGCTTAAGACACGCCTAGTCCAAAGAGCTGCCTGAGCTGCGTGTACGTTCATACCTTCTATGTCGCCTGAGATTACGGCGTAGTCGTGATTTCCCAAGATGGAGATCAACTCAACATCTAGGCTCTTAATCAACTCTATTACCCCATTTGGGTCAGCCCCGTAACCAACCAAGTCCCCGAGGTTAAATACCATATCCACGCCTCTAACCTCTGCGAATACGGCTTGAAGTGCCTCTAAATTTGAATGAACGTCGGAAATAATTAGGATCCGCATCGGCTTACCCCATCAACTCTTTTGTGACCCCAATCTTCATGCATAACTTACTGATTGGACACCTGGAGCACCATGCTCTCTTGGCTGTACAGACCGCCTTTCCATGCGCCAACAATAGAAGATGCGCCTCCGCTCGCTTCTCAGCGGGGATCAATTTCTCCAAGCTCTCTCTCGCCGCCTCATATTTCCTTTTAGAATTGAAAACCCCAAGCCTCATCCCAACCGTAAATAGATGAGTATCAATCGGAACTATTGGTTTCTCGCCTGCAAATGTAAGGATAACGTCAGCTGTTTTATAACCGATGCCAGGCATCTCTATGAGTGTAGACCTCGCCTTCTTCAAAGGAAGTGAGAGAATACTCGATAGGTCGCCGCCAAACTTTGAATACACGAGCATTGAGACTTCTTTTATTCTCTTCGCCTTAATGTTGCCGAGGCCTGCTACTTTTATGCATTCCCTAATTATCCCAAGATCAGCGCGCGCTAAAGCCTTAGGCTCCACTTTGAATCTCTCCCTGAGACGATTGAACGCTTTATTAGCGTTGAGGTCGGTCGTATTCTGGCTGAGAATAGTTTTAATAAGCATCTCGAAGGGAGTCAACGACGGCTTCAAGACTAGACTTCTACCATAATGTACTTTTAGAGTTTCAAGAATCTCTTCCATCCACCGCTTGTTGAGCTTAATAAGCCGCAACCCCGATTGAACCCCAGAAAAATTTACCATACGTTTAATTTTATCTCTAATATATTTAGTTAGGGAGCCTTGACAGGCTATCCTAAGATGATTAAAGCGTCTGTGGAAGGTGAAGGACGACGTTTCTCCACTATACTTGTCGAATTTGTAAACGTAGTATTCGGCTTCTTCTATGAGGGCGAAGAAGAAAAAGTGGGGACTATGGCTATTTCACTCCCAAAGACGAGAACCACGCCCGCAACCTCTAGCATCGTTATGGGCGCCAAAAATACAGTGCCGGCTAGGATGCTTGCAGAGTTTCTAGCCCAGAAGTACGCGAAGATAGCCTTCGCGTCTGTTTTTACTTATCGGGAAGATGACTTCGCAACCAACCGATGGCTATTGAAATTAGCCAGAGAAATAGAAACAAAGAGGGAGCAGATCTGAAGAGAGCTGGCGAGATTAAGGACCCTGTTCACGGATACATATATTTTACAGAAGTAGAGAAGGACATAATCGACTCAAGCCCCTTCCAGAGACTTCACAGAATAAAACAGCTAGCTGGGGCAGAATTAACTTACCCTGGAGCTATCCACACCCGTTTTCTCCACTCAATAGGAACAATGCACCTTTCGGGCGCATTGGCTAGCCACCTATACGATCTTGGGTATCTAACTTCTGACGAAGTCCAAAAGATTCGAATAGCAGGGTTACTACACGACATAGGCCACGGTCCTTTCTCACATGTATATGAAGAGATACTTGATAAGTACCGCCATATAACCCATGAGGATCTATCTCGGTGGGTTATCCGCGAGAGTGAGATAGGCGATATTCTGGGCAAACATGGATTCTCCAAGGAGGAGATAGCCGATCTAGCTGTAGGAGTTCTGGCAAAGACTGAAAAGAATTTTTTGAATCAGTTGGTTGCAGGCCACTTCTCACCAGACATTATGGACTATCTTCTAAGAGACTCGTATTATGCTGGGGTTGGATATGGGAGGGTTGATGTCCACCGTCTCATTAACTCGCTGGATTTAGTTGATAATGTTATCGCAGCGGACTACTCTGGCGCTTTTGGCGTTCTCGAATCCTTCATCATGGCACGAATTGAAATGTTTAATGTAGTATACTTCCACAGAACCGTGAGGGCAGCAAACGTAATGATCTCAAGAGCCATGGACTATGCGAATGAAAGGTTAGGGCTATGCGCGTTCAAAAATGTGGATGACTTCCTCGATCTCGACGATGCAGGCACCTTTTTAGCGATACTCTCTCTCAAAAACGCCACAGAGAAAAAGTTAGCCACGGCATATGATATGGCTGAGAGGGTGAGGAGTAGGAGGCTTCTTAAGAGCACGTTTGAGGTCACTGTACATCGGAGGGACACCTTCTTCTCAAATCTCCTTAACAGAGCTAGCATTAGGGAACAGTTAGAGGTAGAATTAGCTGATAAGGCGGGTGTTGAGCCGGAGTATCTTGTGATCGATGTTCCAACTGTCCTATCAATTCCCATAAACCCAATTGAAAGGAGAAGGAGTGACATCTTAGTATATAAAAAGAGAGCAGGCGTCAAGGTAGCTCAGAGGATTACTGAAATTTCTCCGTTGATGGCTTCCCTCGCAGAGTTTGTAGACATCATTAGAGTATATGCTAAACCACAGGATAGAGAAAGTGTAACGAAGGTATGTGAGCAAGTATTTGGTAATGAGCCTCCTTTTAGGCGAATATCCATGTAAAATGGGCTGCACCAATAAAATGCCCTAAAAGAGCCTTTTATTTTCTGAAAGGTGCATTTTAGCTGTAAAAAATTTTTCAGTTTTAAAGTTATATAGTGGAAGCCTACATAGCGATGTATACAAAAATGTATCCATACAGGAGAAGGGACTGCCGAGTCTTATGGAAGTCGAAAATCAGGTTCGGAATTGGATAAAAGACATAAATAAAGATTATTTAGCAAAAAAATTAATTGAAAACTCTAATTTAACTAACACACAACTAGAAACATATTTAATTCATCTTTTATCAGATCAATTAACTCAAAACAAAATTAAACTTGAAAATAAATCAAAAATGAGATTAAAGGGAAAAATTAGTAGAGGATCTTTTAACAGAACCTTAAAACAGGCTCAAAAAAACATAATAAGCGCTATTTATACCATTTTACTACTAGGATACCTCGGCATTTTTGATTCCCCGGCTCTTTCCCAATATATAGAGGTATCAAACCAGTTGGAAAGTTACGTGGACACCTACAGAGAAGTATGGAATAAAGGAGACCCCACGAAAGAGGAAGACTTGAAACTTTTAAGAATGATCCAAGAACAACTTGAAGAGAGACTGTCAGCTTTGGCGAACCCAAAGAGCCTGACGAATCGCCTGTGACATCATATATCACATGTTGCATTAAAATATCTTTCTGTGATATCACATATAATCACGGGTAGTCGCGTACCAGATCACGGCCACTTACGCCCAGATGACCCCCCTAAAAACGGTGTTTTGCCGTTAAAAAGGGAAAAAAGGTATTTCCAGGTTTCGTGTATCGCAAAACAAAAATTCTTTTTGCACACTCAGTGATGTTACGTGATATCACAAGTTTTATTAGGCTGAGTACTTTTATTTAAAAGGAGGAACTTTAACAGAAAAAGGGAGAGCTTGCCCGTGGAATTTATTGAAAAATGGGCGGAAAAGTCTCAAAAAGTCATACTTAGCTACATTTTGCGTTACTTTGCCTGTGATTTAATCAATGTAACATGTGATTTTAGAATAATTAAACAAAATCACAAGAGGGATCACATGTGACGCTTGTGATTTTCTATCTAAAGATCACATGGCCTTGAGGTGAATAGATCTGTTTGAGACCTTAATCTTACTATTTCCTTCAGCAATCATTGCTACAATTATCCTTTTGTATTCATACATCAAGCTATCAAAGGCAACTGCTAGTTACCGCGAAGCAAAAAGCATAGTTGCAACTCTCATTGAGAGCTTTAACACCCGTTTGAAGACTCAAAACCTCAAGATTGAGGAGGCTCTTAAAATTTCGCATGAGGCCTCCTCGCTCGCGTCTTCCGCCTACGAACACATGAAATTGGGCGGTGAAAATTTTACGAATATGAAAAGTTGCGTCGAGTATACGTTGAACGTTCAAAACGTAATAGCAAAGAATCTTGTGGCGATAAAGGAATATATTGTAAAGTTGGCGAGGAGGCAGGATGAATTTCAAGAGCAAGTCAAATCACTTGATAATAGATATAGAGGGTTGCTCCCTGAGGTGGAGAAAACTGCTATACTGCCTGTGGAAGGAGAGATTTTCATATCAAAATTAACTCCGACCGAATTGCATATTTTGGAATGTCTAGCGTTTGAAGGTCCGAAGCCGGCACCAGAGCTGAAGAATCTGGTCGGTAAAACAAGGGAGCACACTGCCCGTTTAATGAAGAAACTTTTCAGTGAAGGCTACGTAGAAAGAGAGACAGGCTCAATTCCCTACAAGTATAAAATAAACGAAAAAATAAGGCCAATTATAGAACAAAGAAGGAAAAAAGTAGAGCTTGATAGACCGAGCGATAATACTTTTGATAATACTCTACAAAAGGTTTAGTTTTCCTGTAAGTTCAAGTTAACCAACATACCCCTCTATTTCCATTCCAAAAATTATGAGACTTTTCTCTGTTAGATATTATGCTTTGTTTTTTTATATAGAAAATCCTTAATTTTAAAAAGAAAATAACCGAACAGAGAATTTAAACAAGAAAAGAAAACAAGAGTCACAAGAGAAAAAATCCAGTGGAAATAGAGGGGTGTCTCTAATTCTCGAAACCTGTAACCCATGTTACAGGTTACTCCCAATTAAATTAAGAGAAGCAAAAAATTCGAAGAGTGAAAGCTGTTGCCGGAGGTGTTTCTCTAGGTTCTTTTTTCTGAACGGGATAGTTTATTTGCAGTTAGCACTTTTCAACACTTAGCGGGGACATGACAGTTGACAGTAGATAGACTGGAAGCTCTATTTGAAAACTTTATCACTAAAGCTTCAATCTTCCAGAATCGTGAAATATTGGGGCACGACTTTATTCCTGAAGAGTTACCTCACCGAGAAGAGGAGATTATTAAGCTTGGGGCTATACTCGCGCCTTCTTTGAAGGGGGCAAAATGTTCAAACATTTTTATTTACGGCAAAACAGGAACTGGCAAGACTGCTGCAACTAAACATGTATTAACTAAGCTACTAAAAATGGTTGGGATTTTCACAAAACCTATAAGAATATGCTATGTGAACTGTAAACTTTCTGGTACTCAGTATAGAATTGTTTCTCAGATGTGTCAAACTGTAGGGCTCAAAATACCTTCCACTGGTCTAGCTACCGCGGAGATATTCACCCGATTTAAGGAGGGATTGGAGAAGTCAGCGTCAATATTCATTGGAGTATTCGACGAAGTAGACGAGCTTGTTAAAAAATATGGCGACCAACTTCTTTACGAGTTTACTAGGGCTAATGAGGAATTAGTGAACAGTCGAGTTACTGTTATTGGAATATCGAACGACCTGTACTTCAAGGACGCATTAGATCCTAGAGTCTTAAGTAGTCTAGGTGAAGAGGAACTAGTCTTTAAACCATACTCGGCGGAGGAACTGAGAGATATACTCCTTCAAAGAGCTAGAAAAGCATTTAACCCCGGCGTTATACCTGAGTCTTCCATAAATTTATGTGCTGCTTTGGCCGCTGCCGAGCATGGGGACGCTAGGCGCGCTTTAGACCTGATTAGAATCGCTGGTGAGGTTGCTGAACGTTCAGGCAGTAGGGTTGTCACAGAAGATCACATCCGCCAAGCTCAGCGGAGGATAGATCAGGATAGAGTGATGGAAGTAATTGCTTCTCTGCCTATACAGGCAAAGATAATTCTTCACGCCCTATGTCAAGCACGGAAGGGTGGCAGATCAAATGTTACAACTGGTGAACTTTATGAGCATTACCATAGATTATGCCAATGGAGAGGGCTTGAAGCTTTAACATACCGTCGTGTAAGCGGTCTCCTGAATGAGCTTAACACTTTAGGTGTCATCTCTGCGCCTATAGCGAATTTAGGGCGTTATGGAAGAACTAAACATATTCGGTTGAATCTCTCTGATAGAATTATTCAAACTTTCTTTTCTGAGGATGATCAGGCGGGCGTTCCCTGTCTGCATAGAGGCAACGGGCTGGAAGCATGCTAACCGCTGGCTCGGTGAAGAAAATACTTTTCAGTGTCAGTTTTGAACCTCTTTAGTCGAGCAAAGTTGAAGGTTCTCGCAGTGGAGGATGGAGGCTTCTCTAAGAGAGGAGTTGGGCGGCGTAGTAAAGCTTTACTTCTTGCTGTTCTCACGTCACAAAGTTATAGGATAGAGAAAATCCTGTACACGTGGATTCAAGTAGACGGCTTAGATGCTACTGATAAACTGATAGAAATGGCGAAGCAAGAGAAGGAAACTCCTAACCTCATATTGCTGGCTTCTCTCTGTTATGCTGGCTTCAACATAATAGACCCAACTCGAATTCAGAAAGAGTTGAACATACCGGTGGTCGCCATTAACCCCAAGAAACCCAGAAACTCAGCTGTTACAGAAGCTCTCCGGCGGCACTTTAATGATTGGCGTTATAGAGTGAACATTCTTAGGGGAGCCGGAAAGCCAGTTCGCATCAAGTTGAGTGGAGACAGAACGATCTATTTCTACCATTTCGGGATTATAAAGAGTGAAGCGGAGAAGTTCATTAGGGAGTCAACTATATTCGGTAAACGCCCTGAGCCGTTAAGGATCGCGCGCATTCTAGCACATGAAATCAGTAAACCCGGTTGGGTTTCAAGTTTACGTTGAAATCCTCGCCGTGTCGATTAAACTTATTGCGCCACTTTTGAGATTCACTACCGGAATGACACCGTAGGTTGGGGTTATATTCATCTTTCTCTGGTATAGTGTCTGACCCTGCCAGCATCCAGAATTCAAAACCTTTGTGCCATGGTAAGACTCATAACTTATAACATGAAGGTGGCCTGTATGGTAGATATCAGGCACCTCCTCCACAACCATTAAATCCTTAGGTTCCGGCGCTAAAGGCGTTTTTCCACCATAAACTGGTGCAAGATGTCTCACTTTCAAAAGCTGGATTAAAGCTCTCGTAGGGTTTTCATGGCTGACGTTTGGGAGTGCCGCCAGCAAATCTTCAAGGCTTTGCCCGTGTTGTATAAGCAAATTTACACCGTGAATTTTGACTTGTGCAGGATTTCCTAGGGAGATAATTTTTCTAGCATTGTAGACTGGGCCCGCATACCTGTCCGGTATCATGGGTTGTGGTAGTGCTTTCCTAACGGCGTCATGATTACCCGGTATCAATATAACTTCTATATATTCTGGAATTCTCCCTATAAGCTGCGATGCTACCTCATACTGTGCATAAATATCGGTGATCTCAAGTTCAGTCTCTTGCGAAGGGTAGACACCGATGCCGTCCACCAGATCTCCTGCGATGATTACATATTTAACATTCCCTGCCAACTCCCTTTCAGACCTAGTACCAATTCGCCCATTTAACCAGAGAATAAATCGCTCCACCAAAGCCTTCTGAAATTTTTTGCTGCCAACATGAAAGTCGGAGGTTAGAACAGCGCAGACAGGTTCAGTTGCAGTGGCGTGTCTTTGGTTTGGCGTGTCTGGCCACAGCAAGTCTTCAGCTACTATCAAGTCGTTGGGCCCCTTTACTCCTTGGACACAGATCATCTGGTCTAAGAGTATCATCCTTGCTTTCTCTATTAGATTCGGCTTCGTCGGCTTCACTAGGATAGTAGCTGAGGCGTCAGGATCATCCAATTTCAATATAACCTTTAAGCCCCTCTCAGCCTTCTCTGAAACAATCCCTAATACTTTAACTTGTGAACCAAGCTGCTGTCTCAGCGCTTCCGCCAAGGTCGTAGCGTCCTTAGCGTCAAGCCTCTGCCGCATTATCCTCCTTAACTTTTGGTAGCGATCCCTAAAATAAGCTAAGAAACTTTCTAAATCTCCTCGTGGGGAGATCTCCTTGGTAGGATCTTTCAGGACCTCTATCCGGGATTCAACCTCACACGCATAAGGGCGGTAGACCCCTTTCCCAACATCAGCCACCACCGGTTTGGCATCCTCATGAGGGGCTTTCTCAGCTAATGGAGATGTGGCATGAAGTAGATTGTTTATAGCTGCTTCTACGAGATTCTTTGTTACGAAACTCAGCGGCCCAGCTGCGGGGCTCTTTTCTATTATATCCTTAGCAAGTTGTTCAGGGTCAAGCAGCTTGAACGTTCTTAGTAAATTCAAGGCCTCGGGCTCTATCTGGTACCCCGCCTTTAGTAGCGTATGAAGCGCCCTCATAACTTTCTCTTCAAATCTCTGATCGCCCACTTCACCTTGAGAAATCTCGGCTTCTGCCATCGCAATCTCAACCATCACGTAGCTCAGCGCTTAGGTTTAGAGCATTTGCCACATGCTTACCATATACCATTAACTAGATGCCGCCTCTAAATAATAGGTTTAACTTACCCCTCAACGAGCAAGAAGGTGGCATGCCGCTTGAGCTAGGAGGCTTTAAGAAACATTGAATACAGCTTACAAATCACGTTTTTCATAAAGAGGTTATAGGAGCGGCGGCTGAGTGAGGCTCTTCATCTACGAGTATACCTCTGGAGGAGGATATTGCGATGCTGGGGTTCATCCACACATACTCTGTGAAGGTTACGGCATGTTAAGGGCGTTGATCTCGGATGTTTCTGCAAGTGGCCATAAGGTTGCGACAATTCTCGCCTCTGAGCTAAGTTCTTCAGCACGCCTCCCGCCAGATGTGGGCGTGTACACTGTCTCTTCAAACGTTGAAAGAGAAAGGCTATTCTACCGTTTGGCGTCTGATGCGGATGCTTTTTACGTGATCGCCCCAGAGGACGCACTTGCCGGACTTATAAGGGCTGGTAAAGCAGCGGGGGGCTTGCCTCTTAATTGCTCTGTCGATACGGTTGAGTGCCTTTCAGATAAAGTGTCATTGATAAAAGCTTTGAGAGAAGCAGGCATCCCTACCCCTGAAACAATCACTATTGAACTGGAAGAAGACTTGGAGAGAATTAAAGATCTCGCAGCAGGGTTCGGGTTTCCTTCGGTCTTCAAACCGTCAGAGGGCGCGGGATGCAGTGGGTTGAGCGTTGTATCTGGGGTGGAGGATGTGGAGGCAGCGGTTGAGAGATTGAAGAAGCAGTCACGGTCGGGGCGCTTTCTAGTTCAACGGTTTGAAGTGGGTGTGGATTTAAGCCTCAGCCTCCTCTCCGATGGTAAAAGAGTAATGCCGCTAACTCTGAATAGACAGAAGGTCATACTTTCAAGCCCCCACTCGGAATCAGCCTATATTGGAGGCATAGTACCCTTCGATATACCCGAGAGAGAAAAGCTAGTCGAAGTTGGGAAAAGGGCGGTTGAAGCATTCAGAGGTCTCAAAGGCTATGTTGGAGTTGATTTAATCTTAACTTGTGACAAAATTGTAGTGGTCGATCTGAATCCGCGGCTTACAACATCCTACCTTGGCGTGAGACGGGTAGTCGACTTAAACCCAGCTCAAGCCATCTTGGACGCAGTGTTCGACGGCCATCTTCCAACATCCGTTAAAACCACCGGCTACGCAGTATTTTCAAAGTTGAGGATTCCACAGACTACGCCTAGGCGGGTTTTAGATAGGATCTCTAGGCTAAATGAGGTTATCTCCCTGCCACTGCCGCCCTATCCTACTGAACTATATGCTATCGGTTTGGCGTACGCTCAAACCCTTGAGGAGGCTGAAGCCGTCTTCTCCAAACTTAGAGTTAGCATAGAAAGCCTTGCCCGTTGAACTCGATTAATCTACACTTAAGCCGGTCTATTCGCAGGAGAACACCTGTAAAATCTTAATCTCCCGGTAGAATCTGTTAAAAGGGTAAAAATTGCAGCGTGGCATCGACGTTTATAATCGCTGGCATGTTTGTTTATGTCCGCATCCTCCCTGGCATTTGTTCTTGGCCACTCTTATAGGTGGCAATCTTTCTTCTTTGATTATTCTTTTTATGTGTTCAATCACTTTCTTCACGTAACTCTTCATGGTCGGTGTCACCTCAAGCTTTAGAATCAACCGCTCTGGAATATAGTTCACGAAACCCCACCTTACAACAGTATCAAAGTTTTCCTCCACAAGTAACGCGTAAGTCACAAGCTGATATTTGTGGTCAATATATACTCTCCCTCCATCAGACTCCATATTCTTATATTCGACTGGAATGTATTCGCCTTTCGCGGTTTTGATGATACAGTCTACTACGCCCTGAAGCTGAAGTTTTTTTGAAACAAGCGGAATAAAGAGAAGTTTCTTGGCGCCCACAAATTCCGTTGAATAGTAAACTGCGTCTTTTCGGCGTAGCTCCTTGCGCACGTATTCTATGTGTAGCTCACGGCTTTCTTCCTGCTGAGAACCGAGGACAGGTTGAGCGTGCAAAACACGGTCAAAATAAACAAGCCTCGGACAGTAAACGTAATGCTTTACATCAGTAGCTGAGATTAAAAGTTCAGCAACATCTGATATGGGTAAAGACTGACTTTTCCCGGCTCCACTCATTTTCTCACTCACTCAGTTTTCTTAGGTTCCTATGTGTTGTGCATTTTGGGGGGATCTCAGGGTGTGCGTGTGTATCTAGTTTTTGCTTCTAATAAAGAAAAGATATGTTGGTTGTATGTTCCTAGATTTCACTTAAATTAATTGGGTTCAGGAGGGGTTCTCTCTAACCCTCTAATCATCCATCATCCGTAGCTCTTTAATAGCAACGCGTATTAGTGGTGGGGTCATGTGTTAGGTTTAGGAGGGTTTGGCGGGTGCGGGTGACCTTTGTCGGCTCTGGTGGGCCTACGGTTACTCGCGATAGGGTATGTCCTTCCATCTTGATCGACCAAGACATCTTGATCGACTGCGGGGCTGGAGCTGTGAGGAATCTGCGAGTGTTGGATGCCGATCTTACAGCAATTCAAAGGATTTTAATCACCCACTTCCACGCTGACCATGTCGGTGACCTCATCTCACTCCTGTGGGCGATGGAGATGGATAGGCGAGATACACCAATAGAGATTGCCGGCTATACCGGCGTCGAGTATTTAACCCAGAGTCTCCTAAGACTTATGCACTTTCCAGAGGAGTTCACAACCCTAAAGGTGACCTACCGCCCATTAATAGGCGGAGAAGAGTTCGAGGGAGTCACTACTCATAGGACGCTTCATAGACCCCCGAATATTGCATACCGCGTCACTAAGGACGGGCGGAGTGTTTGCTACAGCGGCGATACCGCTTACTATGAGCCTCTCGCCAAGTTCGCGGAGGGCTGTAACCTCCTCATACACGACGCCCTCTTTCTCGCAGGGCAGGAGACGCTTGCAATGCTAACTAACCACTCCACCGCCGTTGAAGCCGCCAGAATCGCCGAGAAAGCTCGCGTGAAAACTTTGGCGCTATTTCACATCTTTCCCTTAAACCGTGATCGCGAGGGAGAATTCATCAACCAGGCACGGAGAGAATTCAACGGGGAGATCCTTGTCGCAAGGGACCTTCAGACAATCGAGATTTAGATGTTGTATGGAAGAAATCCATATATCTCGAGTTGCTTTTTGAATATGGGTCTGTTTATCTGGCTTTGGGGGTAACCTCCAGGTGCTTACTAGGATCTGTAGTGTAGACCTTAAGAGTGGGATACTTTGCCAGAGGTGCGAGGAGAAGGTTAGGTCTGGCGAGATTACAAAACTTGACTTAGAGGTAGCTAAAGTTCTACTGGAACTAGAAGCTAGGTATCCTGCGCTTCAGAGCGTCTACTTACATAAGGCGGTAGAAGCGGGAAATATACTGGCTATAATTGTAAATAAAAGTGATATTCCTCGTCTACGTGAGTGCGGCGGTCGGCTTCGGAAGGAGATCTCAGAGAGGATTGGGCGACAGAAAATATTGATAATGGCCCCCAACGAGGAGAACCGTCAATTCTTGGAGAACCTGTTTGCTCCCGCTTCGATTTTAACCGTCAATACTATATGGGTTCCCGATGGTTCCATCGAAACAAAAGTTGTGATCCCAAAAAGAGATCTTCCAAAAATTCCAGCTAAGATCGAGGATCTAAAAGAGTTAGCCAAGAAGGTTCAGAATCTGACTCTTCGTGTGGAGTTCGAGTCTGCTTCAGGTTGATCTCGTAACGCGGGAGTTTGGCTTAACCTTAACCAACTCCAGTCTCATACCGTTTGCTCTCTCCCAAACGTACCAATGTTTCATATGCGAGTCCGCGCCTGACTTGGGTGGGAGATTTGACCAGCTTTCGCTTCCTTTTCAAGGTAAGTAGAAAGTTTTCAACCTCTCCATAGTCCTTCTCATAGATGTGAAGATCATTAGAGAAATCAACATACTGGCCTATCTCGAATTTTATACCTTGCTGCTTAAATGCCTCGTTGAGAGGTGCCACTATCTTACGCCTACATAGCTCTATAATGGCGTTGGTGTTAGCTCCCCACGCATCGAAGAGGTCGCGAGATCTCCAGCAGCTCTGAAAGTTTAACCTATATGTAGTTCCAGGTTGCGGTTCAGGGTCTAGAGTAGGAACTGTGATCCACAACCTTTGAAAGCAGGGCGGGTTTTCAGATTTAAGGTCTTTCCAAACCTGCCATGTGACTGCTTGGAGCCTCCGTGAAAAGAGTCCTCCCCTACTCATCGCCTCAACTATGCGTTCTATCTGGTTCTCAGCTGCCAGCGTGGGAACTTTATAGCTGAAAATGCGTTCATGGTAAGTGTAGTCCCACTTCCCTTCCAAGATGAGGTTATCTCTAGTCCCCTCGACAACCTCCTCGACATAGCCGCCCATTATGGCCTGCTGCCCCATTACGTCCCCCGCGTGTATCCTCGGTTCTTTCAGGGGGGTTTTCACTATGATGAGGGCGGTTGCGCTCTTGCTCTCCTGGTTCACAAGTCTCCCACCTTTAGGTAGCGTGTACTGGGTAAGTTTCCTCACACCTTTCTCCCAAACCTTTATTACGGACTTTTCCCATGCTTCTGCAACGGTTTCAGCTGTAATCTTGAAAACTGGCATATCCACCTTTCCAGGGCAGCCTCCTAAGGGAGTCTCACTAACAGCTTAAGAGTAGCCGTATTAATTTAAGGGTAGTTAGCCGCGCCCCTTCGCGGGCAGATTTATCAATTTAACTGGTGTAACTGATTTATGGCGACTGAGTGTCATGTGGCTCATGGGGGTGTGAGACCTTGAAGCTGGATAAACTTGGGAACTGGCGTAGGACCCATTTCTCTCGCGAGTTAACTCCTGAGATGGACGGTCAAACGGTGATCTTATTCGGATGGGTGAGGGATATTCGGGATCTCGGCGGCATAAAATTCATCATACTAGGCGACAGGGAGGGGACCACTCAATTGACTATCAAGTCTACAGACGCAAAATTAGCTGAGAAAGTTGGTTCCATAAAGAAGGAGTATGTAATAGGTGTAAAGGGAGTCGTCAGACGGAATGCTAGATCCCCTAGAGGATTTGAAATTATGCCAGATGAGATCCGTATCCTTAACATTGCCCAGCATCCATTACCCCTCGACCCCACTGGGCGTATACCCGCAGATATAGACGTCCGGTTAGACGCAAGGATCTTGGATCTGAGGAGGCCGAGCAGCCATGCCATTTTTAAAGTGTTCCACCACACCACCCAAGCCATCAGAGAATTCCTACTAAAGGAGGGTTTTCTGGAGGTTCATACACCCAAGATTATCGCCACCGCAACAGAGGGTGGGGCGGCCCTCTTCCCCATCATATACTTCGAGAGGGAGGCTTTCTTAGCCCAGAGCCCCCAGCTTTACAAGGAGCAGTTGACAGCGGCGCTTGAAAAGGTCTTCGAGATAGCTCCATATTTCAGGGCGGAGGAGTCTCATACTACACGGCATATCAGTGAGTTTACATCAGTTGACATTGAAATGTCCTTCTCTACTATTGACGATGTTACCAATTTGCTAGAACGCATGATAGTTCACGTGGTGGGGGCGGTGAAGGATGCTTGCAAGGAAGAGTTAGCGATCCTGAATCACGAGATTAAGCCTCCCAGCACTCCTATAAGGAGGTATACATACGACGAGATCCTTGAAGAGTTAAGAAGGAAAGATATAGTAATTCCGTGGGGGGAGGACATACCAACGCCAGCTCTTAGGGCTGTGGGCGAGAATCATCCGGATGAGTTCTACTTCATAGTGGATTGGCCCACGAAATCTAAGGCTTTCTACATAAAGCCTAGAGAGGATCGGCCTGAGATTAGTGAGGGGTTCGACCTGATGTATAGTTGGGTTGAGGTCGCCTCTGGAGGATCTCGCATACACGATAAGGATCTCCTAATACAGAGAATGAGAGAGCAGCAACTGAATCCTGAAAGCTTCGAGTATCACCTCAAAGTGTTCGATGCCGGGATGCCACCTCACGCGGGTTGGGGCCTAGGCTTGAACCGTTTAGTTATGGTGTTAACCGGGAAAGATAACATACGTGAATGTGTCCTCTTCCCCAGAGACAGGTTCAGGCTTACACCTTAACGTGATATCCTATGTGTAGTCTGAGAGCGGCGTATAGTGGAGAAAGTGAGTCCTAGTCTATGGATAAGCTGGTAACCAAAGATCAAGTTGAGCATATCGCTTGGTTGGCGAGAATTGAACTCTCTGAAGAGGATAAAGAACTCTTCGCTAGGCAACTCAATGAAATACTTGAGTATTTTCAGAAGATAGACCAGATCGACACGGAGGGTATCCCTCCAACTATCCATGTGCTGGATATTTTTAACATATTTAGAAGCGACGAAGTGTCGCCTTCTCTGAGTGTGGAGGCAGCCTTAAGCAACGCCTCTCAAAGCAAAGGAGGCTACTTCAAAGCGCCGAGGATCGTATAGGTGAGATCTCATGAAACTTTCCAGTCTAAATGCCTGCGGTCTACTGCGGCTAATCCTATCACGTGAAGTCTCTGCCGAAGAGGTTGTAGCATCCGTTTATGAGAGGATAGAGGAGGTAGAGAAGAGAATTCGCGCTTTCATAACCCTGCCCAAAGAGGCAGCCTTCCAGCGGGCGCGTGAAATTGACGAGAAGATTAAAAAGGGTGAGAAAATAGGCCGCCTAGCAGGATTGCCCATAGCGGTAAAGGATAACATCTGCACGAGAGGTATCAAGACTACTTGCGCCTCCAAGATGCTTGAGAGTTTCATCCCCCCTTACGATGCCACCGTCGTAGAAAAGATAACAGCTGAGGATGGAATCATAATCGGAAAGACGAATATGGACGAGTTCGCCATGGGCACCTCCACGGAGACCAGCTACTTCGGCCCAACATGCAACCCATGGGATACTACCCGCGTTCCAGGGGGATCTTCCGGAGGGAGCGCCGCCGCCGTAGCCAGCGGAGAGGCAGCTCTTGCGTTGGGAAGCGACACCGGCGGCTCCATAAGATGCCCTGCAAGCTTCTGCGGTACCGTCGGGCTCAAGCCCACCTACGGACTAGTCAGCCGTTACGGTCTTATCGCTTATGCTAACAGCCTTGAGCAGATCGGCCCCCTCGGTAGGACTGTAGCTGACTGTGCGCTTTTACTCGAAGTGATCGCCGGCCGCGACTTTAGAGACTCCACCTCTGTAGAGAGCAAGGGAGGATACCTTGGTGCTCTATCGGTCGATATTGCCGGTTTAAAAGTGGGCATCCTAAAGCAACTCCTAGGCGATGGTGTTCATCCTAGTGTGAAGAGATGTGTCCTGGCAGCTGTGGAGGTTCTTATGAGCTTAGGTGTCTTATGCGAAGAGGTTTCGCTGCCCACGCTCGATTACTCGCTGCCAGCTTACTACCTCTTAGCAATGTCTGAGGCAAGTTCAAATCTGGCAAGGTATGATGGGCTGAGATATGGCTTTAGGATTGATGAGGAAAGGGATTGGAACGCCGTTTACTCGCGAAGTAGGAAGTTGGGGTTCGGCGAAGAGGTTAGGCGGCGGATAATTCTGGGAACCTACGCTCTCTCCGCAGGATACTTCGATCGCTACTTCTTAAAGTCCCTTAAGGTAGCTACCCTAGTTAGGCGGGACTTCGATCGCGCCTTTAAACAATTTGACCTATTGATTGGACCCACTATGCCCATCCCTCCTTTTAGGCTTGGAGAGAAGATCCGAGACCCCTTATCCCTTTACATGTGTGATATTAACACGGTCTCCGTCAACTTGGCCGGGTTGCCAGCCATATCCCTCCCCTGCGGTTTCACTGAGGGGTTGCCGGTAGGTGCCCAACTTATAGCGCCCCCCTACCGGGAGGATTTAGCCTTCAAGGTTGCATACGCTTTCGAGAAGAACACATCCTATCATGAGCTCATGCCTCCTTTGTGAGTGGTGTACGGCGATGGACGAGGTTAAGATCGGTTTAGAGGTTCACTGTCAGCTCACAGCCTTAAAGTCGAAACTCTTCTGCGGGTGCTCCGCAGACTATAGGGGTGCTCCTCCAAACTCTCATGTCTGTCCAGTATGCCTCGGGCTGCCAGGCTCTCTCCCGGTGCTTAACTCTAAAGCCATCGACTTGGCGGTAATGGTAGCTATTGCTCTCAACTGTAAGATTGCTGAGACAACTCTCTTTTTTAGGAAGAACTACTATTACCCCGACCTCCCAAAGAACTTTCAGATATCACAATACGATAGAGCTGGGGGCGTCCCGATTGCTTCGGAAGGGTATGTAACCTTCAGGGTGGACAGGGAGAAGAAGACGGTAAGGGTGCGGAGGGTTCACTTGGAGGAGGACCCAGGGAAACTTCATTACCCTGGCACTATAGAGACTGCCCCATACGTCCTCGTCGACTACAACCGGTCTGGGGTGGCTTTATTAGAGATAGTCACCGAACCTGAGTTAACATCCCCAAGAGACGCGCGAGTCTTCCTTCAGAAGCTTAGATCTATACTCGAACATTTGGGTGTGTCAGATGGAAGCCTCGAGGGGGCGATGCGCTGTGACGCCAATATATCATTCGGCGGCGGAGGGCGGGTTGAAGTGAAGAACATATCCTCCTTCAAAGAGGTAGAGCGGGCTTTAGGCTTCGAGATAGTTCGCCAGAGAGACCTCGTGAAGCGGGGTGCCTATGTGAAGATGGAGACCCGTCACTGGGATGATGTGAGGCGAGTGACAATCTCGTTGAGGACTAAGGAAGAGGAACAAGACTACCGTTACTTCCCAGAACCAGACCTAGTTCCCGTCAGGATATCAGCCGAGAAGATTGAAAGGCTATCGAGAGATATGCCTGAGCTTCCTGAAGCTAGGCGCGAGCGGCTCATGAGAGAGTACGGTCTACCTGAATATGATGCTGACGTCTTAACTAGCGACCGTGCGATGGCTAACTTCTTTGAGAGGTGTGTAGCGGTCTATGGCAAACCTAAACCGGTTGCCAACTGGCTTATGGGGGATGTTCTTCAATGTCTCCATACTCTCGATGTGGACATAGACCAAGCTAAGATTACGCCTGAACATCTTGCTGAGATGTTGAAGCTGATGGATGACGGTGTCATCAGTATAAAGATAGCTAAGAAGCTATTATGGGATATGATGAAAACCGGGGTGACGCCCGCGCGGATAGTCGAGGATAAGGGCCTCATCCGCATCACAGACTGGCCAACTCTAGAAAACCTTGCCGAGAAGGTTTTCATCGAGTACCCTCAAGCTGTCAAGGACGCCATGATCGACGATAAGGCAGTCCACTACCTTGTTGGGCAATTGATGGCATTGACGAAAGGTAGGGCAGATCCTGAAGTTGCAAATCAGGTTATTAGAAAAAAACTCGAAAGCTTGAAGGCCGGCTGCCCGTCAGAATAGGGGCAACTTATGGGTGATTTGATCTACTAACGGCACAGGTGCCGGGCCGACGCCTAAGCAGGTTACAGTGCCTGGGGGGAGTTCTGTGAGGCCTCTGTCCTCGATTAGCGCCGAAGGGATTTGGAGAAACTCCGCGCGCCTCTTCAAGATCATCAACTCTTCTAGGGAGTTTACCTTAAGGATGATTTTGCGCTGCCCCTCTTCAATCCAACGGTGCCACCACTCAGGACGCCTCTTTCTAGCCTCCTCTGCAGCTGCGACTGCAGCATGTGCGATCTGACCGCAGATCTTACCTTTTGACATCTTCAAGTCGGTTCTCACTATAATATTCTGAGTGAACTCGAACTCGGTGTTAGTGTACATGTTGCGGCATTCACATTTTTAGAGCTGTGAGGTTAATAACTCTTCACTATACGCCGTGAAATATTGTAAAATAACTCTTCGCCTCGAATGTTCTCCACGCTTAGGGGGTCTCTAGATTTTTAGCAGCTGGAAACCGGCGGCCTTCAATGTCGTGGTCTATCTTAACACCTCAAACGTCTAGAACAGGCATCCAAAATAGATAAATAGAGGGTTTAACTCCATCACTTTCTACTTCCCAATAAAATGTCGGTGTATACGAGTGAGCGAGCAAGTAAAGGTCAAGATGCCGGTCTGCATTTGGTGCGAGAAAATGGTCGTTCCAACCGAGTTCTTTGTGAAGTTTCCCTGCCCAAATTGTGGCGAGGTTACGATAACTAGGTGCCAAAGGTGTCGGGCTCTTAGCAGGCCCTATCGGTGCCCTAAATGTGGCTTCACCGGACCATAGGCGGTTAGTATGGGTCTAATAGTTTCTTCCTTCAAAGTGTTCCCTTCCGGACCGGAGATAGACTTAAACTTGTTAAGGGAGGGGATAAAAAGGGCTATGCCTGAGGGGGTAACCGTCCAACGTTTCGGTGAGGAGCCAATAGCCTTCGGCCTCGTCGCGTTGCATGTCGATATCGTGATGCCCGAAGATTCTGCTGGAATGATGGAGAAGATTGAGGAGATATTGCGCAGCATAGACGGTGTGAGTCAAATAGATACTCTGATGGTTAGAAGATTATCTGTGTTCAGGTAAGTAAACTTTATATCTGAACGAATAAAAATTACCGTCAGCAAATAGCTGCTAATTAATAAGCTTACAGCCTTGTCCGATAGGTCCTACTTGGCTCTAAAGCTGGTACCAATGTGTCTTCATGTTAGAAGGTGAAGCTGAAAGTTGGCAACTGAGATTCAACTACGCGTTTCCGAAGCCAAACAGCGGGATGTGGGTAGAGGAAAGGCTAGAATCAGCCAGAAGGCCATGGATCAACTTAACGTTGTAGCTGGAGATGTTCTGGAGATAAGAAGTAAAAAGGTTACTGCTGCTATCGCTTGGCCTGCCTACCCAGAGGATCAAGGCTTGGACATAATTAGGATAGACGGTTTAATCAGGAGGAATAGTGGGGCTTCTCTGAACGAATATGTAACGGTTTCAAAGGCGAATGCCCAGACTGCTCAGTCTGTAACTCTGGCGCCAGTAGACGTGAGAATCGAATTCGACCCTGACTTCGCAAACTTTGTGAAATCACGTCTCTTAGAGATGCCCTTAGTTGAGGGTGATGTAGTTTTACTTTCAGTCTTTGGGAACGCCATGCCTTTCTCCGTGGTGAGGGCGCGACCTAGTGGAATCGTTAAAGTTACACCTTCTACAAACCTCCAAGTCCTCAGCGAACCCAGCCCTGAGAAGAAGGGAATTCCCCGTGTTACCTATGAGGACATTGGCGGGCTTCACACTGAGGTTCAACGGATCAGGGAGATGGTGGAACTTCCTCTGAGACACCCGGAGCTCTTCCAGAGGCTCGGAATAGACCCTCCTAAAGGAGTTCTGCTTCACGGTCCTCCTGGGTGTGGTAAGACGCTCCTAGCAAAAGCTGTAGCGAACGAGTCACATGCATACTTCATAAACATAAATGGCCCTGAGATCATGAGCAAGTTTTATGGCGAGTCGGAGGCTAGGTTGAGGGAGATCTTCCAGAAGGCACAGGAGAACGTCCCCTCCATTATCTTCATTGATGAACTAGATTCCATAGCGCCAAAGAGGGAGGAAGTTGTAGGGGAGGTCGAGAAGAGGGTTGTGGCTCAACTTCTCTCGCTCCTCGACGGTCTTCAAAGTCGAGGGGACATAATAGTCATTGGCGCAACTAATGTGCCTAATGCTCTCGATCCAGCCTTGAGGAGGCCCGGTAGGTTTGACAGGGAGATTGAGATAGGAGTTCCGGACAAAGATGGAAGGTATGAGATTCTATTGATACATACGAGAGGCATGCCGCTGAGTGAGGATGTGGATCTCAAGAGGCTCAGCGAGATAACCCACGGCTATACTGGGGCTGATATTGCAGCCCTATGTCGAGAGGCAGCCATGAAGGCTCTGAGACGGTATCTCCCCGACATAGACCTCGAAGAGAAGATTCCCTCCTCTACGCTTCAGTCTATGGAGATAAAGATGGAGGACTTTATGTCGGCTTACAGAGAAGTAACTCCAACAGCCATGAGGGAGGTCTACATCGAAGTTCCAAATGTACACTGGGATGATATTGGCGGACTCGAGAAGGTGAAGTCAGCACTCATCGAGGCTGTAGAGTGGCCAATAAAATATCCATCCGCCTTCTCAAGGATCGGAATAAAGCCTCCAAAAGGGATACTCCTTTACGGTCCTCCTGGGTGTGGTAAGACGCTCCTAGCGAAAGCTGTGGCTACTGAGAGCGAATCAAACTTCATCTCCATAAAAGGTCCTGAAGTGTTCAGTAAGTGGGTAGGCGAGTCGGAGAAAGCCATTAGGGAAGTATTCAGGAAGGCAAGAATGGCAGCTCCAGCGCTCATCTTCTTTGATGAGTTTGACGCTATCGTGCCGAGGAGGGGCATGGGTTACGCAGATCAAGGTGTGTCTGAACGAGTTATAAGTCAACTGTTGACCGAGATGGACGGTATAATTTCACTGGAGAACATAGTTGTTCTGGCTGCTACTAATCGGCCCGATATACTTGATCCAGCGGTACTTCGTCCCGGCAGATTTGATAGGCTAGTATATGTTCCACCACCAGACGATAAGTCGAGGCTTCAAATCCTCAAAATCTACGTCAAAAATATGCCCTTAGCCAAAGATGTGAACCTTGAAGAGCTAGCGTCCATGATTAAAGGCTACAGTGGCGCTGACATTCAAGCTCTTTGCAGAGAGGCTGGGCTTACTGCTTTAAGAAGAAACATTAACGCAAAAGAGGTTACTAGGGATGACTTTATGGAGGCTTTGAGTAAAGTTGGGCCTAGTTTGACTCCAGATGTTGAGAAGTTCTACGAACTATTCGCCCAGAGCTTTAAGAGGGCGGAGAAGGCACTTATGCCCTCACCCATCGCGTAAACTCCCCTTTTAAGGCGTACAGAAGGTCTTGGTGGCGCAAAAAATGGCGAAGTCTTGGAGGTCAACCCCCCTACCGGTACTGGTAATAGAGACCCTAAAGAGGTTGGGGTCTTCCTCAGACGAGGAGCTGCTGAGGAATCTGAAGAAGGATGTGGGCGACATCTCTAGCTCAGCTCTTAACCAGATCTTGTTAAAGCTTGAGATTCGCGGTGTCATTAGAGCCTCAAACTTGACTAAAGGTAGAAAGAAGATTGAACTGGTCAGCTAAACTTCGCCCAAGCAATAACAGCAGCCCTAACCTTAACGCCTGAACAATTAGAAACCCCAGGACCTCAAAGGTTCGGCAGTATATCGGTATACCCTACACCTTTATTTTCCAGAGTTTTTACAGCTAAAGAACCGAGTTTTAACTCGGTACTACTATGCAAGCTAACCGGCCTAGCAGCTACTATTTTTCTATTATTTTTTAAATATTATCAATTACAATGAAAAGAAAGGGAGTTGCCGCTGCATATAATAGAGAGGGCTGGTTACTATTTGATCGGCCAAGTTAAGCGGGTGGTCGCCGTACACCATTCACTACTACAATTTAAATCGACCTCTCTCGGCTATCACCCTCTACGTCTTAAACCTTGAGGAGTTAACCTGAAATGTGGAAGTTTGAAGTTACTCAAAAGAGGTTTGAGATAGGGAAAGTGGGAGTTGGAGGTCATCCCGGTGAGTACCCCACGGTCCTTATCGGAAGCATTTTTTACCGTAGGCACAAAATCGTGACTGATGAGTGGACGGGTGAATTTGACAGGTCAATGGCGGAACATGCGATCAATGTTCAGGATGATTTCTCAGATCGGACTGGGAATCCCTGCATGGTGGATGTTGTCGCCTCCACACCTGAAGCTATGATAAAATATCTGGATTTCGCGGCTAAGGTAAGCGACTCACCACTACTTATAGGAGGTGCTACACCTGAAGCTAGATTAGCCGGTTTAAATTACGCATTAAAGAGCGGTTTAGCCGACAGGGTCATCTATAACTCATTAACACCTTCGTCCTCAAAGGACGAGTTGGAAAAGATTAAGGCGGCTGGTCTAAAGAACGCTGTGCTCCTAGCTGCCAACCTAAAAAACTTCACAAGCGAGGGGAGAATCAGAGCTGTCGAGGAGCTTTTACCTGCACTCAGCGCGGCTGGAGTTGAAAGACTCCTTGTGGACACCTTCGTCCTTGATATACCAAGTCTAGGCCAAGCTTTCAAAGCTATTTACGAGGTGAAAAATAAATTTGGGCTGCCAGCTGGCTGTGGCGCACACAACGCCGTCGCCACGTGGAAAGGATTAAAGATGAAGATGGGAAAGCAAGCTAGCAAACCTGCGCTGGCTTCCGCCTCTGCAACCGTGGCTACTGGAGGTGCCGACTTCATACTCTATGGACCCATAGAAGACGCCCCAATAGTTTTCCCTGTCGTGGCTATGGTGAATGTCGCACTCGGGCAGCTTCTAGTTGAGAAAGGAGTGAGATTACCGAAAGTTCATCCCCGATATAAAGTAGGCTGAAAATATTCAGCTTTGCTGCATGGTCGCCCGTAAATTGTTTGTATTGCTGTGTCTAAGTTTCACATTTATCTTCGCCAAGGTCTAAAGACTGTTTGAGGCTAGTGCTCAGAAGTCTTCTAGGCTGTGTTGCTGCATCTCTCGTAGGTGGGATGTATCGTTATGTTTAAAGAGTATGAAACGGTTTGCCTCATAGCTGAAGATGGTGATTCCAGCATTATCCTGCCTTATATTCCAGAAGTGGGAGTTATCCAACCCTAAAAGGGCGCATATCAAGACTTTATTTACCACTCTATGGGCGACTAATGCTACGCTACCTCTATGTTTAGATGTTATCGTGTCTATAACACTGATAACTCTCTTCCTTACATCATCCAAACTCTCCCCACCAGGTATTCTAACCTGATGAGGCGCTAAACGCCACATCTCATATGTATCCCCGTACAAGCCTGCAACTTCCCGCTCAGACTTGCCCTCCCACTCTCCATAATCCATATCGATCAAGCTCTTCGAGACTTCAACTTGTTTTACCGGTTGATACTCCGCGATTCGGGCCGCGGTTGCAAGAGCGCGTTTCAATGGGCTACTGTAGATCGCTTCAAGCTTCACTGCACTAAGGCGTCTACCCAAAAGTTCAGCCTGCCTAATACCTACTTCACTTAAAGTTACATCCTTTCTACCTCTAAATATCCCTCTAGCATTCCACTCAGTCTCACCATGTCTCACAATGATGATCTCAGTCATCTAACCACAACCTGAATGCCGCGGTGGCTGTGGCTCATATAACTCTATTACCCTCAGAAAAGCCCTTCGCAGCGCCGAGTGCATGCCGCATTTGTCTGCCCACTCTTTTGGGAGATGGCGGGCCCGGAGGGATTTGAACCCACGACCAGTCCCCGGGTAGGCATACACCTACCCAACGGGTGTCTCCTCAGCGGCTAAGAGCTACAGCCTGACTGCAGGCAGTCCGCCGCTCCACCTCTCCATGACTCTCGGTCTACCCGACGAGTCTGACTGAGCTACGGGCCCTAGAGCAGAGAAAGTTCCATTTGGTTTATAAGGTTTATTTTTCAAATCTGACGTTTAGGAGTAAGGGCGCCCTTATGGTCGAAGGTTTAAGGGTACCGCGGGATAAGGGTGAGTTGGCTCTGGCGGTCTTAAAGGAGCTACGGTTGCTTGAAGCAACCTATAGGGTCGCTCAGTCAGAAGACTATATTATTATTCCCCTTAAGCGTGGCCTCAAGGCTGAAGATAGAGTGCAACTGATGCCGCGCATCGGCCCCTTCTCTGAGGTTTCTTTTCAACCAACAACCCGCCCCAGGCGGAGATGCCTCCTAGAGATACTGAATGAGCTCCTCCCCCCTCACCTCGTAGCATTAGCTCCACGTTCTCTTGACATAATAGGTCACATCGCTATCGTGGAGTTGCCTCCAGAGCTTGCGGGGCATGAGTCGGCAGTGGGTAAGGCTATCCTGAAAGCTAACCCACAGGTAAAAACCGTCTTGGCGAAGGTAGGTAAAGTGGAGGGGGAGTATAGGCTGAGGGGATATAAGCTGATTGCAGGGGAGGATAGAACCGAAACGCTACATAGAGAGTATGGATGTCAGTTGGCCGTTGATCCTTGTAAGGTCTACTTCAGCCCTAGACTGGCCGGGGAACATTGGCGAGTTGCAAGTCAAGTTCGGGAGGGCGAGGTGGTGGTGGACATGTTCGCTGGAGTAGGCGCCTTCTCAATCTTGACAGCCAAAACTCACAATGAGATCAAAGTCTACGCGATAGATGTAAACCCCTATGCTATATCATATCTGGAAAAGAATATTCATCTCAACCATGTGGAGGGAAAAGTTATACCAATAAAGGGAGAGGCAAGTAAAGTTATCGAAGAGACACTCAAAGGTGTAGCTGACCGAATCATAATGAACCTCCCTGAGAGGGCAGTTGAGTTCGTTGGAGCCGCCTGCGAAGCTCTGAAACCGAGAGGTGGAGTAGTTCATTTCTATAAGTTCGCTGCTGAGCCTAACCCCACCGATAAAGCAATTCAAGATCTAGCTAAAGCCGTCGAGAAAGCGGGTAGGCAGATTTTACGTCTCCAACTGTCAAAGGTTGTGAAGGAAATAGCACCACGGGAGTGGCAAGTAGCCGTGGACGCCTTTATAATCTAAGTTTTTGTCTCAACCATCAGCCTGACTAAGACTAGCGCACCCGGTATTCTAAGTTTCTCAACTATGCTCCTAGGCAGATCTGCAGCCGCTTTATCAGCCTCAACCATCAACGTCCTAGGGCACGTGTAATTGCTCCTCCTCACCACCAAGTCAGTGGCGTGAGTGAAAGTTAACCCTTGATTCCCCCGACCAGTGATGCGGACAGTTTGGTTGCCGACGAAAAGGGTCATGACAATCTGAGCCTCTTGTTGGGCGGCTAACCTCTTGAAGGCTGGGCTCAAGTCTAACGCGGCCTTTGATGCGCCGGTGGCGATGATACAATTGCCTCTAGAAGTAACATGCTTCTCCTTCGTGACCTCCAAGGTTGTAGGGTGTGTCGCCAAGATTTGGGGGTGCCCATAAGCGGTTATGAGCTCGAAAACCTTCATATAGGCTTCATTCCACTAAGGAACCATCGCCCATATAAGCTGATTATTGTTATGAAATATGATGGGTTGGACTTCACAAGTCAACGGAAGAGCCTCGTAGCTAGGCTGGTGGCTGAGGGAGTACTTCGAAGTCCAAAAGTAATAAGGGCTATGGAGACTGTGCCACGAGAGGAATTTCTTCCACCTGATAAGAAGGCTGCCGCCTATTATGATACTCCGCTATCCATCGGCTTCGGGCAGACGATCTCTGCACCTCACATGGTCGCTATGATGTGTGAAGCATTAGAGTTAGTTGAAGGTCAGAAGGTTCTCGAGGTCGGTGCCGGAAGTGGATACCACGCTGCGGTGATAGCCGAGATTGTCGCCCCATTTGGGGCTGAAAGAGCTGGGCGTGTATATTCGGTTGAGATCCATAAATCGTTAGTCGAGTTCGCCAGAGAGAATCTCGAGAGAGTAGGTTATGGTGGTCGTGTCTTCGTTGTTGAGGGGGATGGCTCCCAGGGGCTACCTCAAGAGGCCCCCTTTGATAGAATTTCTGTCACAGCTTCAGCGCCTTCAATTCCTAAACCTCTAATAGACCAGTTGAAGCCAGGTGGTGTTATGGTTATCCCGGTGGGTAGTCCTTACTCCTTCCAGGAACTTCTCTGGGCGAGGAAGGGGATGGACGGCCGCCTTGACATAAGAGGGATCTGCGGAGTAGCTTTTGTCCCGTTAACTGGCAAATATGGGTGGAAAGGCTAACCCACACCTACTTGAACCAGGCGTCTAGAGTCCCTTTGCTCTGAATCTTCTGGAAGCCTATAGCAGCCTTATTGAGGGCGTTCCTCACCCGCTCCTCGTCGAAGTCCCTTTCCTCGCACAGAAAACCGATTATGCCTTCGCTATCTGGTGGCTTCCACTCGAGTTTATAGTTGTCTGAAACTTCGGGTTTTAGAAATATGTCCCTAATTAGTGGAAGTAGGTCTCTAAGTCCTTCCGCGCCCTTAAGTGATGGTAGCGCCTTCTCTAAACTACCATACTCCTTCAAGATTTTGAGGGCGGTTTTGGGACCTATGCTCCGGACGCCCTCAGGGTTGAAGTCAGTCCCAACTAGTATGCCTATATCTACCAGCTGCTCCCGAGTCACACCCAACTCGCTTAGAACCATGTCAAGCTCAACAAGCTCCGGGGAAACTTCGACGTAAACATTCTTTCTTGGAAGTTTCCTTTTCCCCACCAACGCAAGGTTCCTCACTAGACGTTTGGAGCCGAAGAGGAGCGAATCATAATCTTGACTTGCGGTGGCCCAAGCGTCGCCCTTCATTACCATATAAGCGGCTTGGGCTTCTCCTTCTGAGGGGGCTTGAACTGAAGGTATTCCCATGAGATCCAGCAGCTTCCTCGCGTCATCCAACATTTCGTCCTTTATGTGTGAGGTCATCTGCGCGTAGCTTTTAGCCGCGGTGAGATCGCCCCTCTTGAGGGCATCCTCGTATTTTGCTAGAGCTTCCTCCTTGATCTTCATGCGCCTTCTTATCTCTAAATCCTTGAGTAAGGGGGGGTTGCCGTCGAAGACGTAGACTAATCTTACGCCCTTCTCCATTAGGTTTGCGTTCCTGTAGAGGAGGCCGCTTAGATGACTGGTTACTCGTCCGTCTCTATCCTTCAGCGGCTCTCCAGTAGGCTGCCTAATTATTGCCAAAAACTGGTAGAGTGTGTTATATGCGTCGACGGCGATACATCTCCCTGTAAGATCTTCAAGGGTTATCTCTCTTCTCGAGACTAGATCCTTTAGATCAACCCCCAACTAAATCAGCAACCTGTCAGAGATCGATATCTGCTATCTAAACGCCCAGTTATTAAGCTTCATCGATAAGAAGCCGGGTACGGCTGATGTTTGGAAAATAGACTACATGAGACCCCCTCCACCACATTAATGGGAACATTGAGACCAGCAGTCTGCCGACGCTCAGCTAACCTAAAAAGCTTCTACTAATACGCGTTAAATGGCATAGCGAGCGTTCGGATCTTGCACGCTTAGCCGAAAGCTATATATAATTTTCAGACGCAAATATCTGCGTGACTATATAGGAGGATCCGAGATGTCCAAAGAAGCGAATACCGTCTTTATCGGTAAAAAGCCACCGATGAGCTATGTTCTCGCCGTGATAACATCCTTCAACTCCGGTGAAACAAAAGAGGTTACTTTGAAAGCTAGAGGTCGCGCCATAACGACCGCTGTAGACGTGGTCGAAATAATCCGGCGTAGGTTCCTCAAGAACATAAATATAAGCAAAATCACGACGGGAACAGAGGAGATCGCTGTAGAGGAAGGCGGAAAACGGTCTGTATCAACAATTGAAATAGTCCTAAATATTTAAAACGTTTTCCGACCTCTCAGAGGTCCTATGGCAGTATATACGGCGCATGGAGACTCAAATCTGACAAGCAGCCTGAAAAACCTAGGCTGACCCCCTAACTCCCCATTTTAATGCGTATGTATTTGTATCGTAGATATGATACGAGTGGTGTGATGCTTCGTGCAAGCTCGACTTTTTTCGTCGAGCTTGGCTTTGAACACTGTTTTTAGGTTTGTTCTTGACTCAATTTGTCAGTAATTCAGTCTAAAATCCATCATAGGCGCTCCGCTTTTTACAATATTTTTGGTTAAATTAGGGCTGTAGCCCAACAGTTTCTTCGCAAATGAATCATAGTTCTCCTTCCAAAAATTTATGATCACTTCGACGGAGCTTATAGTGACGGAGGTCTACGGTGTTGAAGTTTGTCAAGGACTGGGATATAGTGAAGAAAGAGTCTATCTTGGATAAGATAGGAGAGAGGATCCATAACAGGCCTCCTCTGAAGGAGCGGCTTTCGAACTCAATATACAGGATTAAAGTAATCCAGTCTAAGCTAGAGCAGTTCAGCAATAGGCTGGAAAGCAAGAATAGAGAACTCTTCGAACACTGCACTACTGCTATCTCAGAGGCTGATGAGGGGCGAGCAGCGATATACGCCAATGAGTGCGCGGAGGTCAGAAAGATAGCTAAAGTGGTCCTTCGTAGTCAGTTGGCTTTGGAGCAGGTTGGTCTTAGACTAGAGACGATACGGGAGTTTGGCGATGTAGCAGCTGAGATGAGCCCGTTGACCCATGTAATTCAATCTTTGAAAGGTCATCTTGCAGGGATCATCCCAGAAGTTTCGTATGAGTTAGGTGTTATAGGCGATACTCTGAACGGGTTGGTAGTAGAGGCGGGGGAGGCTACAGGCTCGGGGTTTGACTTCGAGGCATCAAGCAGCGAGGCTCAGAAAATACTCCATGACGCCAATGTTGTGGCTGAACAGAGGATGAAAGACCACTTCCCTGCACTTCCAGTTCCAGGAGGGGCAACCTCAGAGAGTACACCGGAATCACGCTGAAGCTTCCTCTCAGCCAACTTCCTATAGGTTCGCCACCAAAATGGCAATTAGACTGTAGAGGCGCTGCCTTCATGGTTTAAGGCCGCGGTTGAAATAGAGAGGCTTCCGGTTTGGAGGGTGAGAGGCCAAATCACATTTCCTGTATATGCGGGCTTGTCTTGGTGTTAGCATCGACTGTGGCATGGATATATGCAGCCTCATACTTGATGCCCTTTATGGGTTTGGAGCCCGCTTCAGTGAGGCTCTCTTTCTTCGCCGCCCTACTTGGAGCCTCAGCCGCATTCCTATCAGGCAAGAGCAGGGGTCGACTTAGGAAGATATTCTACGAACCATATTTTGCCAGCTATCTTGACCTCCTGCTGGTCTTCATCCCATTGGCAGCCATATACATTTTCGTAATCCAAGTTTTCGTTGGGGAGCTTCCTCAAGCAAAGTATGTTATCGACCAGATAACAGCACATCCTCTCCCGTTGCTCTCTTCGTGGATATTTGCTTTTACGGTTTTTAAGACTCTAAATATGCTCTATGAGAAAACATGCAAACTTTTATCCCAAAACGTGCCCAATTTTTGCGCTTGCCTTGGTGGGTGGCTAAGAC
This sequence comes from Candidatus Bathyarchaeia archaeon, assembly GCA_038883335.1. Taxonomy (NCBI): domain Archaea; kingdom Thermoproteati; phylum Candidatus Bathyarchaeota; class Bathyarchaeia (SeqCode); species Bathyarchaeia archaeon. The sequence continues at coordinate 96,709 of JAVZMI010000003.1, read as the reverse complement.
CAACAAGTTTACTGGCTGACTTAGATGTAATCTTAGATAAGTTAAAGATGCAACGAGAGCGGATAGCTCAAGCCTCAGCTAAAGCTCAGAGTCGGAGTGCGTTTCTCTTCGAGAAGTGTAGCCGGGCTCGTGCGGCTGGGGATGATGACACGGCTAAGGTCTACGCTGAAGAATGTTCCGAGAGCCGTAAGATAGCAGAGATTCTCCTCTCAAGTCAGATGACCTTAGACGCTATTGTGTTGCGGCTTGAAACGGTGAAGGAGCTTGGAGGCGTCGCGGATTTATTTCACCCGATCTCCGGGGCAATTGCTGGTTTAGCGAAGCAGCTGGCCAATGTCATGCCGGAAGTGTCGGAAGAACTTAGAAAGATGGTAGAGGAGACTGGATGTTTCATTGGAGTAACTGACCTCCCAACATGTACGAGCTTGGGGGAATTTGAGCTTAAGGGCGATACTCAGAAGATTCTCGCCCAAGCCGCCTCCACTGCCAGGCGGAAAGCGCAGAGTATCTTACCTGAAACTCCCACCAAAAATGTGGACCACTGGTCCTCTTGAGGAGGGTTAATACTTCATAATCTCATCATTCTCGAAGAATATTTTTATCTCTCTCTCAGCACTTTCGGAGCTGTCAGCTGCGTGTATTACGTTCATGGTGACAGATATACCGTAGTCTCGCCGGATGGTTCCAACTTCAGCCTTTGACGGCTCTGTGGCGCCTACCAAACGCCGCATCCTTTCTACAGCGTTTTCCCCTTCGACCACCATCGGGACAATCGGCCCTGAGGTCAGGTGGGCAACAAGGTCTTTATAGAACGGTTTACCTTTATGCATCTCGTAAAGTCGAGCGATATGCCGTTCCGGGTCAGCACGTATCATCTTCAAGGCGCAAACGGAGAGCCCATAACTCTCTATCCGCCTAATTATCTCGCCTACTAGTCTTCGTGTAACAGCTGAGGGCTTTAACAGAACAAAAGTTCTCTCTATCAACCTGATTACCCACACCCACGCATTGAAATGGAGGTCGCCTTAAACGGTGTCACGATCAACTGGCGCGCCTCGCAATATGGTGAGTTTAGCCACGGCCTTTTTCTTTTTTCCCATAATAAGCGGTCCACTTCAATTTACGTGAGTCACGTCCCATCTGTAGCGAGCTTTTGCGGCATTTGCTCGAACAATACCAGAGGACGCTTCCATCGTTCCTGACATACATTAATCCGAAGCCTGGGGGGAAGTCTTTCCCACAGAAGGAGCATCGGCGTAGTCTTGGCAAGGGTCCTCCTCCTAAGAGATTTTCTTTGCTTCCCTCTCAGTATCTCTCAACATGAGGATGTCGCCCATCCGAACTGGGCCTCGGACGTTCCTCGTAATAATCCTCCCGCGATCCTTTCCTTCAAGAACTTTTACCCTAACCTGGGTGACCTCCCCAGTTACACCAGTTCTACCTACAACCTGTACCACTTCTGCCGGAGTAGATTGTCGCACCGCACTCATTTAGGGGCGGATCCTCCTAGAAGGTCTAAGCCTTCTTCAACGCTTCAACTTTCTTGGTGATCTCCTTCAATATCTCCGCAGCATTTCCTGCCTCAATAATGGAAACTGCCGCAGCTTTGACATCAAGCCCGGACGCCTGACCTAACCTCTCCTTACTAGGTACGTATATGTAGGGGATCTTCCGCTCCTCGCAGAGGAGAGGGAGGTGGGCGACTATCTCTGGTGGTTCGACATCTTCAGCTATGGCTACGATCTTTGCGATCCCTCTCTCTATAGCCTTGGTCGACTCGTTTGTCCCACGCCTGATCTTTCCAGTATCACGTGCTAACTGTATGGCTTCGTAAGCTGCTTCTGCGAGTTCTTTTGGAACGTCAAATTTCACATAGAAAGCTTTCTGCATTACCTTCCACCTCAACCTAAGTTTTCATCGGCTTTCTTATGGCGTGTCAAGCAGTATTAGAAGCCTTAAATATAAATCTTAGGGTAAGTTTGGCTCCAGCTCACTTGTGTGTGAAGTATACTGTAATCTTTCCATTCAGTTTGTCTACTCTAACGAAGCCGAAACGCTCGAACTGGAGCACCTGCCCAACACGGAGTTCCCTGCACGCCTCTTCAGCTAGCCCTCTACGGATGGTAGCGTCAGGCATAACGACTTCGGTCTCAATTCCTGTGCCTGAGGGCAGGAAATGTATCAAGGGGGCTCCAAGCTTCTTAGCCTCTTCATAGGATTCGCTGTGGTAAACTGCCTCTACGGCTCCCTCCTTAAGATCCGTAACTTCGACATTAAAGAGGCCCATCAACCTGACAACAGTCTTCCTCTTCAGAAGCCCCATATCGTTGCCTGCGATGTTGAGAGTGAGAATCTCACCCTCAGGGTGTAATTGGAACTCTCTGAAGCCCCACTCCGGATGGTCTGGGTGGAGATGCAACCCCACAGAGTAAGGTCGTCCTATACCTTTCACTCTTAGAGGTGTTGGGTTCTCTACGAAGAAGTAACGTGGAGCGGATGGATCTATGATTCGACGGTTGTAGGTGTAAAGGGTCTCCCAGCTCAGGGTGATGTCCACAGGCTTAACTCCGATTTCTAATATCATTCGCCGTATGGCATCAGGCTGTATTCCCCTCCGCCGCAAAGCTGCGAAGGTAGCTAGCCGTGGATCATCATACCCACTATATGCGCCACTCTCCACACCCCTCTTTATCTCCGATTTGCTCAAGGATGCCCCTGTGATCTTGAGTCGCCCGTAGTGGATCGTCTCAGGGTACTCCCACCCAAAGTGTTCATATAGGAACCGCTGTCTCACCTCGTTGGTAAGATGCTCCTTCCCTCTAATGATATGTGTAACCTCGAGCAGGTGGTCGTCCAAGCCGCAGGAGAGGTTATATAGAGGCCAGACTCGGAAACTGTCTGCCGTAATGGGGTGTGGAGTTTTTCTAGTGTCAATTATCCTCATCGCCGGCCAGTCTCTAACCGCTGGGTTCGGATGTTGAAGGTCGGTCTTAACCCTGACTACAGCTTTTCCCTCCGCATATTCGCCTTTAAGCATCTTATCCCACCTCTCCAAGTTCTCCCCCCCGCTCAGTATTCTGCACGGGCAAGCTCTCCCAGCGACAACTAACCTGTGAAACTTTTGAGGCTCGCAGACGCAGACGTAAGCCTTCTCCATTTCTAAGAGCTTCTTTACATAATCATAGTATATCTCAAGTCTCTGGCTCTGGATAAACTCGCCACTCCACCGGCAACCCAGCCACCTAAGATCCTCCCGAATGCCCTCATAGAACTCAAGCTTAGGTCTCTTCAACCTTGGGTCAGTATCCTCGAAGCGAAGATAGAACTTCCCCTTATACTCCTCCGCATACTCATAGGACAACACTATCGCTCTGGCAGAGCCCATGTGAAGGACGCAGTCCGGATTAGGCGAGAAACGCGTAACGATAACGCTGTAGCGCCCAGCATTAGGTAAGGGTGGAAGCGGACGCTCCTCGGGTCTTCTCTCCCTCTCAGTTAAGGATTCAGGCCACCTCTCTTCTAGCATGCGCCTCTGCTCAACTGGCGTAAGTTTGTTAACAGCTTCAACAATCACAATTGCAATATCAGAAACCTCTTTATGCCGGCTCCGATACTGAGGCTCTTCCGCTAGTATCCGCCTAACAACAGCTTGAACTTGGGCTCTCCCACCGTGAGTGTAAGCGTTATACAGTGCAGCTTTCTCGATGAGCGCTCTAAGCCTTTCCTCATCTTGGATGCTGGGCGGATTAGTCACCATGGTCAGGAATCTAATCTAGCCTAGAGATTATTAATAGTTGTCAAGGACCGAGGGCGCTAAAGGTAAGCGTGCCCGGGGTATTAGGTTGTTGACGTTTTAACGTAGGCACCTACATATACTTGTCACGATACTATCTATTTGAGCCCGGGGTGTTTATTTGTCTCCGAATACAAGAACCGAGCGTAGAAAACTGGATCACATAAAGATCTGCCTTGAAAGGGGTGTTCAGTTTAAGACCGTTACCGCCGGGTTCGAGGATGTCCACCTAATCCACAGGGCTCTCCCAGAGGTCAATCTTAGAGAAGTAGACACTACCTCCAAGCTTCTAGGTCACCCTCTAACGGCGCCAATAATAATTGAAGCAATGACTGGAGGTACCCCAGAGGCGGAGAAGTTAAACGCTACACTGGCTGAGGCGGCAGAGAAGTTCTCTATTGGGATGGGGGTTGGAAGCCAGCGTGCTGCACTTGAGAATCCGCATCTAACCCAAACTTACGCGATTGTTAGAGATAAAGCGCCTAACGCTTTCATAATGGCAAATCTAGGCTGTTCTCAGCTACTCAAAGGCAACTGTCTCGAACAGGCTGAGAAAGCCGTAGAAATGATCAAAGCCGACGCGTTGGCGGTACACCTCAACCCCCTCCAAGAAGCAGTAATGGTTGAAGGCCAGACTGATTTTAAAGGCAGCTTGGGCGTTATCAAAGAGATAGCCCAAACACTGAAGAGTCCGGTGGTAGCGAAGGAGACGGGAGCGGGAGTAGCCGCTGAGGAGGCGAGGCTGCTTGAGGGAGCGGGAGTTAAGGCGATCGATGTGGGCGGCGCAGGTGGGACAAGCTGGTCTGCAGTAGAATACTACAGAGCTAGGAGCTCCGGCAACGAACGCGGTGAACAGTTAGGTTCTACTTTCTGGGATTGGGGTATACCTACGGTGCCGAGCCTAATAGAGGTAAGATCTTCCACCAATCTAACTGTGATCGCAAGCGGCGGCATCAGGAGCGGCATAGAGGCAGCCAAGGCATTAGCCCTCGGAGCTGACGCAGTCGGCATTGCACTTCCTCTTCTAAAGGCTGCGGTAAGAGGACGGAAACAAACTTTTAAAGCTATTCAACGCATCGTTGAGGAGTTAAAGGTAGCGATGTTTTTGGCCGGTGCCGCATCTGTCAAGGAGCTTACAGAGAAACCTGTTGTTATTACTGGTAAGACTGCGGAGTGGCTGAAAGCTAGAGGTTTCAGCGTTGAGTCATCTAGAAGGATAGGCAGGTAACTTTAACACTTCGAGAATGCCATAGCACAATAGCCGACCACAGCGGATTTATCGCCCGTTACATCTCCTGACGTAGCATATTTAAGCAAAACGGCTTTCTCCGCTGCTAGTAGCTTAGAGGCAGTGATCATCGCTGCCACCGGTCCGACGCCGCACATTGAGATGTTGAGGCTATTTACAACCCTATAGAGTTCATCCACGTTTAGGCGGCTCATGGCATCTATAGCGGCATGATCTTTCTTCTCAGCTGAGGTTTGGCGTTCGTAGTGGGTCATGTCGCTCGAGGCTATAATAACGGCGTCTACACCTAGAAGGGCTGAAGCTATTGCCCTTCCGACATCCACCGCTACATCCAGATCTTGTAGAAGCATACAGATGGGAACAAAGTTGAACCTCGACTGTAAGATATACTGAAGGAATGGGAGCTGGAGTTCTATTGAGTGCTCATAAGCGTGAGCCTTCTCATCTATGTCAATGTATGAGGATGCCTTCTGAATTCTCCCAGCAATCTCAGAGTCGATTGCAGTTTCGCCTAGCGGGGTTCTCCACAAACCCTCTAACATTATGGACACACCGCTACCCATGCCGGTGTGATTCGGGCCTATAACCACAACCGTCCTAGGTGTGCCATCCTCAGCGAGAGCACCATAGGAGTGGGCTGCTACGGGTCCCGAGTACATGTACCCAGCATGCGGGCAGAGCAACCCAACTATTCTCCGCGGCCCCTTTGGGTTTAAGTTGGGGATTACTCTTGGGCCTAGGGTGTGCAAGAAGCACTCCTCCTCAAGTTGCCTCTTGAGCGTAGTCTCGGTGCCTGCATACCAAGATCCCGCGACACTAGCATGCCTGACTTTCACTATACTCACCCGAGGGATTATAACCGTGCGCCTGCAGCACTTCAGCATCCTACTCAGATCTGTACTCTAGCTTTTCCTCCGTAAGTTTAGTCTCAAAGTCTTCTACGGTGATGGGGGGGTTCTCCTCAGGGGAGAGCAGTTTCCTCTCCCTAAGATACTGCCTAGCCAAAAGCCAGTAGACCATCGCGAGGGCTTTTCTTCCTTTATTGTTGGTTGGGATGACGAGGTCGATATTTTTGAACGTGTTGTCCGTATCACAGAGAGCAACCACAGGTAGGCCTATCATTGAAGCCTCTGTTACGGCCTGGCTATCTGCGGAGGGGTCGGTTACTATTACAACTTCTGGCTCCATGTAGCTGGGGCATATCGGATTAGTGAATGCTCCTGGCGGGAATCTGCCGACTATCGGTGTCGCTCTTGTTAACTCGCAGAACTTCAAGACCGAATGTTGCCCGTAGAGTCTGGAGGAAACGACAGCTATCCTCTCGGGTGTAAAGTTAGCGAGGAACTTCGCAGCGATCCTGATTCGTTCATCAGTCTTTCTCGTGTCCAGAATGAATAACCCATCTGGCCTAACTCGGTAAATGAATGGCTTCATATCTTTCGTCTTAACTCTGGTGCCTATCTGAATTCCAGAAGGCATCAGTACGTCCAACGGAAGTAGGTATGTGTAAACTTCAGTTGTCAAATGTGTGCCTCCTACCCTTTTAACGCTCTCATCCTGATAGCATGTTAGGCGTGGTGGAATCCTTTTAACTCAAGTTTATTAATGTTGTCTTTCCAGTTCCACCATCCGGGCTTCTGCCCTTCAAAGTCTCCTCAATCCTCAACAATTCGTTAAGTTTTGCGACCCGTTCTCCTCCCACGATGCCAGTCTTGATGATAGGGCAACCGAAGGCTACAGTTAAGTGTGCCAGATGTTCATCGCAAGTGTCGCCTGACCGATGGGATGTGACTGCCTTATAACCGTGTTTATCGGCTAATTCTACAGCTTTATAGGCGTCTGAGATTGTTCCTATCTGGTTCGGTTTTATAATTATGGCGTTGGCGGCGCCCTCTTCTATACCCTTCCTCAGCCTGTTCACGTTTGTAACGAAGAGATCATCCCCGCAGATTAAGCAACCCTTGGCGCTCCGTGTTAACTCCGCAAACCCTCCGAAGTCGTCCTCGTGAACAGGGTCTTCCACGTAAACTAACTTGAACTTTTCGATAAGACTTTTAATATAATCTACTTGCTCTCCTTCATCCCTTGTAACTCCTTCGCCCACATAGTTGTAGACTCTCCTCTCTTCTACCCACAATGTAGAAGCTGCGACATCCAGGCCGACTCGCACATCGACGCCGCTCTCTGACGAAACCCTCTCAGCCGCTTCAACTAACACGTCTAGAGCGGCGTGATTATGTATTCTGGGGGCCCAAGCACCTTCGTCGCCCTTCCCTCGAGTAAAAGTCAGGTCGACTTTCTCAAGCCGTTCTCCCACAGCCCTGTGCACTTTCACCATGGCCTTGTAGGCGTCGCTAAAGGTCTCAGCACGCCATGGCAAGACTAAGAACTCTTGAATGTCCGGGGCCCCCCTCCCTGCATGCTTACCCCCTCCAATGACATTTCCTAGAGGGTGAGGCAGAAGGGGCTGTGTCTTGATCAGAGAACGAAATAAAGGTATCCCATGTGAGGAAGCGGCAGCTGCAGCTGCAGCGACGGAGACAGCATAAGACGCATTGCCACCGATCCTCCTAAAGTCTTCGGTGCCATCAACTTCGTGGAGGGCGTTATCCACAGCCTCTTGGCTGTCGGAATTTACGCCTAAAAGGCGCGGCGCGACAACTTTCTCAATTATATCTATTGACTTATCAACTCCTCCTTCTGGGTAATATGCAACTTCATGTTTACCTCTGCTCGCTCCAGTTGGGGCGGCGGCTCTGCCTTTGCCGCTGAGGGTTTCCACCTCCACCTCCACTGTCTCCTCGCCTCTGCTGTTGAAGATCTTTCTAGCATGGACGGCTTTTATCATGGAGACTGAACCCAAATTCGTCACCATGTTCAATTTGAGTCTACTTAGAGATATTTAATCTGTGGATAAATCTGGCCAGCATGGAAGATTCATCGAAGCATCATATGCTATTTCTCTTCATACTTCTTCTCATAAAACTTCAGGACCTCATCCAAAATATCGATGTGTGTGAGGAGCATTCTACGACAGCAATACCGACGCACCCCCAACCTATCAATAACCTCGGCTGGGTTTTTGCCGCTTTTGACTTCAAAGGCGAAATTCTCCCATTTATCGCCTATAACCGCCCCACAAGTAAAACAGCGGACTGGAATCTGAATATCCGACACCCCTCTAATTTCTGACGCAGATGCCCTACACCAGCTCCTGATATATAACCTTTAACGCCATGAGATATTTGCTACCAACAGCCGCCTTTTAGCGTCCTCATCGGTATGATTTCTGCCGTCGCCTTCGCGCCCCCCACCCGCCAGCCTTCTTCATTTCCTTCCGTCTGGGATCTCCAACTAACATCGCGCGATCGTAATCTGTCATAAGCCGCTTGAGCTTAGTGGATTTAAACCAATTGATAAGTCCGCGGGCGATACTTGTACGCACCGCTTCAGCCTGACCCATAAAGCCGCCGCCATTCACAGTCACATCAATGTCTACCTGCCTTCTCAGATCTCCAGCTAAGATCAAGGGCTCAAGAATCTTGGAGCGGGCAACCTCATTGGGATATAACTCAACAGGTGTCTGATTCACATGGATTATACCGGCGCCTGGCCTAATTACGGCGCGCGCAACGGCACTTTTTCTTTTACCTATCACGACAAGGGATTGTTTCCTTACCGGCATTTAACATCTCCTCTCCAACCGACTTCGCTAGCTAGTGTGCCTAGAGTCAAAGATGCACACCTTAACTTTGAAGCTGAAGCGCTTGGGATAGTTTGAGCCTTTACGCCCTCAATCTCAGAAGGCACTGAAATGTACACTTTAAGTGCGGCTAGAGCTTTAATTCCCTTCTCCTTATCCATCGGGAGCATCCCCCGAACCACCCGTCTCAGCATCGTGTCAGGTCTGCGGGGGTGGCGAGGCCCATGTTTCGGATTAGCCCTACCTACTATTTCGAGGAACTTGCGAAGTTCGTTAATACGCCTAGATCTTTTCCCCGCGAGCACAGCATTCTCGGCGTTGACTATAATTATCTTCTCCCCGGATAGAAGTCTCTTAGCTACCACGCTAGCGAGTCTACCTACCACTAGGCCTGTGGCGTCAATGACTGTTTGATCTACTACTGGGTGTAGGTTCACCTGTATACTCACCCGATTAGCTTCACATTTGAACCATTGGGAATCTGAGCGACTATTTCGTTAATTGTTAGGCAACTCCCTCCGGCTCTCTCTATTTTCTCTTTAGCCTTTGCGGAAAAATCAAAGGCCGCAATCGAGACGGGGTGGTTTATATTCCCCGAACCTAAAGTCTTACCCGGTATTATGACGACGTCACCACCTCGTGTATGGCGGTTTACCCGGCTTAGGTTCACCGTCACTCTCCTCCTTCTGGGTTGCATTATATACTCAGCCAGCACACGCCAAATCCTAACCTTTCCTCCCTGCGACGCTTTACGCAGCGCCCTAATGAGCTCTAGTCTCTCAGGGTTAGTGGTTCTTGCCTTCAACTTAGCCCCCACACACGCTCTTGACCTCTTTAACGAATTTCTCAGCTCCTTCTATAAGAATTTTAACTGCGTGGTATATAATCTTCTCAACAGGCAGGGCGCCTGTGGTCTCAACGTAAAACACGAAGGAGGTATCATCCCCATAAACCTCGATTGCGGGGGGTTTCATAGGGCATTTTTTAACGCACTCCATACACAGCGTGCAGGCAAGGAGGTCTATCACCATAATCTTATTGTCCCTGAAGCCAAGGACCCTCTTCGGGCAAGCCTCTACACACTTTCCACACGCATCACATGTTGACTTATTGATCTCTATAACGGGGAGATATTTGTAGGCGCAAGCTGATGTAGGTTGCCACTTAGCATGCTGTTTACCTGTACCCAATCTTGAGTAGGCCTCAAGTTTGATCTTCTGCCCAGAGGCGAGCTTAACTATTGGAATTCGGGGTGAAACTGGGGTTACGTCTGGATCCTCGGACTTCAGATCACCTGAGTAGACAGTCTTCATCGAACCTTCAGCCTCAGCCTCCAAAGTTATAAGTGTTCGACAACGGTTACACCCAGTCTCACTCTTACACTCACACGCTTCTGGGAGCACATAGGTGTCGAGGTCTGTTTTCAGCGGAATTAAACCCAGCCTGTGAGCTATTGTTTCATCATCCAAGGCGGATTTGTTATCGTAGAAGAATACATCATCTATCGCCATAGATGGGACTTCGCTTATCATTATGCGTCGGAGGGCGTTGGCGAAGGCTGGTGTTGAACCAGCTAAAATGAAGCGGATTGAATTCTCAGTCTTCTCTATGATCTTAACTTCCATATTCCTCTTCCAACCTTGGAATGAACCGATGAAGGTAATCCCAACAATTTAAGTTTATGGTTTGCTTATACTCTCCATGGCTTTGCCACATTAAAACTCTACGCCCCAGCGAAGTCTGCAATTAGAGAAATAGTGATAAAGAAGTGGAGAACAATACCGTGCTCGTGTTAGAAAATTCAAGGGGCAGTCGTCTAGCTTGGTCTAATCCCTTCTAGGGTATGCCAAGAAGATCCCAGAGCACCGCGAAGCAGAGGTGTGGGGAACCTGGGGAGCCCTAGCCAGGGTGCAGAACGCTGGAGCTCAGGGGTTCAAATCCCCTCTGCCCCACTACTAAATTTATAGAATTTAAGCGCTTTTTGGGGTTATTTTTGAGAAAGAAGTTCTCTAAATCTTCTTTTGATTTTCTCCGCAAAATGCATTTTGGATTTTCGTTCAAACTATGAATGTTTATATCGTTGATTGAGAATGATGTTGTAGGGATGTTTGTGGCTGGTTCGCGTCATCCTTCTTGGGACAAGATGTTCGCTGTTCTGGGTGATGGTAAGCCTAAGACGCATAGGCAGATTGTTAGGGCGACGGGTCTCGGTGAGTCGGCTGTTTGGGCCGTGTTAAACTACTATTGGAAGAAAGGCGTTATTCTACGCACGGACAAGCCCATCCGCGAGTATGAGCGCTTCTTTAAGGGCAGAGCAGGCTTCAAAGGAGCGATGAGATCTTATTACCTCAAGGTGCAACATCTAAAATATTCGTCTCTTGTATCGATTGACTAAAATTACCACCTTAAATCTATCCGTCCGTAAAAATATTTAGCCTTTCTATAAGGTGATATTTCTCCCTCAATTAAGCCTGTACGACTAAAGTTCGCGCAGCAATGTCTCCTAACCTCTGCCTCTTACCACTTAAAGCCACTAGAACAACCCCTATAATGTAGAATGCTGGTAGTAAGTCAACTATCCTAAGGACATTGCGAATTAACGCCGCGCCATAGTCAACACTTGAACCATCTTCCCTGACAACCTTTATCCTCAACCACCTCTTCGCAGGCGTTTGACCTTGAGATCCTTCAAAGTAAGTAAAGTATATAACCCATAAAACCCAGTTCAAACCGAAGAGATCAAAAAACGCCATAAAATTGAAAGCCCAGTGAAAGGGGAACATCAAAGCAGACACAACTAATCTAAACAATAATGCCGCAAAAATTATCGCTATGTGGTCTACGACTGCTGCAACCGCTCTGGAGCCGAGATCAGCTAGCTTCAGGCTTGAGCCTTTTCTTGTAGTTGCCACCAACTGCTCTCCACAGCTGGGACAGAAAGTCGCGTTAGCAGGTAGCTCTTTACCGCACTTTTGACAGGAAGCCGTATGATCACCAACCACCTAGTTAACTGTGAAACTAATAAAACTGTTGATTCAGTTAGTGGCCGATTCGCACAGGCTAAACATGGTCGTGAACACATGACGCTATCTCTGTAGACTTTGGCAAAACTGCTTTTTCAACTATCTCAAAAAAAGGCTTCTTTAATGGCCAGAAGTTTCTTCCACACTTCCACAAACTTTTCGCAAAGCATCCAAGAACTCACCCCTCCTGAGATATAACTGTCTCAATCGACGCCTACCAACTGTGTCCAACGCGTAGGAGAATATAATTGGAACAGCGATAGTAGCATCGCAGTAGACTACAACGTGGTTTCTAACCTCATTTGGGTTGACTTTGCCCCAGGAGATAGCCTCTTGCGGTGTTGCTCCTGAGAGGCCGCCCCAGTGAGGGGCGTCTGTTGTTACCTGCACGAAATAGTCATGCCCACCCTTATTCACATTCAAGATCTGCCAAAGCATAGGCTGAGTTTGCATGTAGAAGTTCTTAGAAGCCCCGCCGCCAACTTCGATAACCCCATTAAGCTCGCTATTCAGGACTATTGCTGTAGTCTCGAGTACGTCTAGGTCTGGATCAACCGTTAATGAGCTGCCTAATAGCTTGGTTACAGCTGTGTTCATACCTATCGAGGAGTCGCCTGGGGAGGGGCAGTAGACTGGGACGTTATACTTTGCGGCTTGCGCCAGCAGGGACTTTTCAGGGTATCTGGCTCTCGCCAGAACAGCTTCGCCGATTATGTGGTGGAGTTCCGCTGTGGAGATAGGGGCGTCAAATTTTCTGTCTCTTAGGATACTCTGTATAAAGGTGTCTGTCGCACGTAAGAGGTCGTCCGTTATGAAGACGTCATATATCCGTTCAATGCCTGCTCTATATAGGACGCGGTCGTCTACGTGGGGGTCGCCTTGGTGGACTGGCAAGTCTAAGGCAAAGTGGAGATCGTGGTATAGGTTTGCACCTGTAGAGATGATGAAGTCTATCAGTCCTCTCTCAACCATCGTAATTATCATGCCGCCCATCCCTGTGGGTGTCATTGCGCCAGATAGTGTTAGACATACTGTCGCGTTCTCCTGAAGCATCCTCTCATAGATCCTACAGGCTTCAGAGAGGTGCCCCGCGTTGAAAACTCCTGACCTAGCATAGTTTTCCACAAGTTCTTTAACAGTCATGTTCTCTCGAAGTTTTATAGGTTCTATCCTCGGCTTTGTGAGGAATTCTCGCTTATCCACCTGGCACTCCTCCATCCTAGGGGTGAACGTATGATTCATACCGCCAAATAAGCGTGGATTCAAGCCCCAGGCAAGTTTCTCTGCAACTAAACAAAGGATCTGCCACCTTAAAGGGTCATTTAGCTTCTATCCTTTAGGTCTTAAGTTTGGGTGGCAGGGAATATATTGGTCTTCTCAACGTGGAGGATAGGGATGTACACCGCTTGCGGGTCTGTCCCAAGCTGATCGCTGTAGGTTATTTTATCTTGGTATCTGTTGAATACTATATACTTCCTTGGTATCTTATCCTCAGTCTTCACATAATATAATGTTGACGGGCCGAAGATAGCTATCGTCTGTACAAAATACGTGGGTTTACCCTCAATGTCCATGTAGAGAAGGTGCGGCGATGGTGAAGAGGCTACAAGGTGGACTAGATCCTCTAACCTCTTCAATTGTACATAATTTGCCGCCTCGGTCATCTTCTCAGCCACCATACCATAACTTACTACCCTGCTTGCATATGAAATTTATTCCGCTGTTGCAACATCAAACTAGCTCTATTGTGGCGAGTAATTCCTCGAAGTTTCCATCACTAGGTTCATTCTTATATCTTCGTAGCGCATCAATTACTTCGTCTCTACTCACGATTCGGAGTCTCTTGCATATTTCGCGGGATAAACTGCTACTAACTAGGAGATATTGAGCTAGAGCAGTCACATTCGATCTTCTTCTTACAACGCTAGCGCTCTCAAAGTCTATTATGCGTGGCTGGTCAATGTGGTCTATAATTACATGTTTGGGCGCCCTGCTGAGTTCGCCGTGGTCTAATCCTATAGAGTCTAGTAGACGACACTGCTTAAGAGCCTCCACAACTACAAGCTTTAGCCGCCTGCTGCTCCCCCTACCTCTCAAGTCTTTAATCCACTGAGGTAAAGGCTTCCCTTCGATAAGCTCCATAGTTATGAAGTTTCGGGTGTACCCGCGAAGTTTAGGGCCTATGCCTACAGCGTTAGCCTTCTCCAGCATCTCAGCCTCATGGGAGGTGTCAACTCTGCTAGCATCTAAGCGTCGAATCTTCAGAGCACATCGATCGCCGCCCTTCAAAATGGATGCAGCCACTATACTATCGCAGCCCTTCCCAAGAACTTGGAAGTTAAAGATCTTCGTGGGGCCTGATAACTCTATGGCCTCCACGTTGAGTGATTCCAACTCCTTCAGTCGGCTTAAGAACTCTGCCTCATCCCATCGAGGGTAGCAGAGGAGGGGTCTGAGGGCTTCAGCGAGAGGCTCCTTTAACGGTATCAGCCTGTTCAAGCCATCCCGGTCTCCCATCCAAGAATTTTACTAATACCACATTAAACTCGGTTTGCTTCCTATAGAATTTTTCAATTTCTTCATTTAATAGGATCTCTACCCCTTCCTTGGCAGCCTTCGCAACTCTGCTAGGTATACCGGTAACTGTAACTCCTTCAGTCAGCCCGTAGGTTAATAACGCCTCAGCCTCTGAGAATTTGCGCTCTTTCAGGACAGCCCACCTATCAGCCTCAATCCATGGCCCTGCCCCAGTAGCTGCTGTGGCGTTGTGTTTCGCCAGGAACTTTTCCTCATCCGCTGAGGATACAGGCGGCCCTAGATGTTTCTTTAGACGGCTTAGGCGGTTACTCTCAACCTCGAAGATTAAGATGCTATATTTTCGCTCGTCACTCCACGCAGTCGATCTCAGGAGTTTAAAGTCATGCTGTCTTAACAGTCTACCTAGAGATTTTAACGTTTTATAAAGTTGCCCCCAAAGGATGTCCGGCACTGCCTCGATGTTTTCCAATATAACAAAGATTAAATCGGCTCCCCTATCAATTAGAATCCTACGCAGCTCCTCTTGGGTTAAGGGTTTTGGCTGTGGCGGATAGAAGAAAGCTAGGTTGGGAGCTTTAAGGAAGTATTTGGAGGCCGCCCTGAAGGTGTTAAAACACTCTTTTTTAAGGGCTGAAGCCACATTTCTACGCCAATCTACAGGATCTACGACTATGAGAGGGTCGTCAAAGAGTCTTTTGGCATCCTCGACTCTGTCTTTATAGTGTCCCTCGATGTCGATGAGTTCACCCTCCCTCCACATGCTTGCAGCCTTTAAAGTTGTGACGAAATCTCCGGAGTTGAGAATTAGGAGCTCTGCGAGGTATCCGCTGAAGCCACCCGTCTTTATGTCTGCTCCGTACACTCCGACCCCTTTCATAAATCTCTTGAGAAGCCTCACCTCCGTTTTCTGCTCCGCGGATCTCAGCCTCGCTTTAATGTACTCAGTGTGGAAGGGTGTTCTGTCGGTGGAGCTCTTCCAACGTCCCAATTCAACCTTGTAGCATGGGACTATGTTTACCTTCAAGTCTCCAACTCGGCTCTCTATGTATGGATGTTCCGCGTAGCGTTTAACCCCTCCATACTCTCTTACGCTGGCTTCGGCAATCTTGAGGCCAAGCGTGCTTAACTTTTCTCTCTCAAGACTGGGGTGGAATAGAAGGAAGATGTCAACATCTTTATCGCTCCTCAACCAAGTGTCTTTGGCTATTGAGCCTTCAACTCGACTCTCCACATCTATTTGGTGTTTCTGTGCTTCCTCTTCTACTCTAGCCTGTAACATCTCAGCCAGTTTTAGGACTTCTTCCCTCTCTTCAAGTGTAGGTACTTCTCTTTTTTTAACTTCACTTATCACGTCATCCAAGTTAGTCATCTTGGACGTTAGGCTCCTTCTGGCAGATGGTTGAATATTGAGGGCCCTTTGAGGTTAGTGTGCTCATCTTCAGCTTCAGCGGTCCACTTGAAACTTCCCCCACCTCACAATCAGATAGGCTTTGGACGACCTCAACCAGTCTTTCCCTATTCTTCCCAGTCTTTACGCGAGCTATAGTAAGGTGTGGGCTGAAGCCTTTTTGGTCTGGGCGAAGGCCAAGTTTCCGCAGCTTCGGCTCGATCTGGTTGAAGAGGGCTTGCATCTCTTCAGCTCCTTCACGGACACCTACCCAGACCACGTTTATGTGATGGAAGTTGGGGAAGACTCCTAGACCGCGAAAGTGGATTGTAAACGGCTTGAAGGTGACTGTTTGCACCACAGCAGTGACAGCTTGAGTGACGTCAGGCGGTAGTTCGCCGAGGAAGCGGAGGGTTAGGTGGAGGTTCTCTCTCTCCACTAGTTTGAGGTCGGCTCCTGTATCGAGAAGGGTTCTCTGCAGTTCAACGAGTCTGTCGAGTAGCTTCTCATCGGAGAGGTCGAAGGCTATGAAACTTCTTATTCGCTCCAGCAACTTTCACGCCACCCAAAGCCATTGGGCGTGTTCTAAAAGAAATAAAGTTTATTACCCATATAAAACCCAGTTACCTTCACCTGCCAGGTGTGAAAGTTGAGTTGCGATGACAAAATCGTCATAGGTATTACAGGGATGCCCGCCGCTGGAAAGTCTACGGCGGCGGAACATCTAAGGGCCCAGTCCTGTGCAGTAGTAGTCATGGGGGATCTGATCAGAATGGAGGCGAAGCGGAGGGGGATCGAGCCTACAGCTCAAGGGTTAGGTAAGTTAATGTTCCAGTTGCGTGAGGAGGGGGGGCCTCAAGTTGTGGCACGGTGGGCAATAGAGGCTGTGAAAAGAGAGAAAGAGCCAGTGGTGGTGGTGGACGGCATCAGAAGCCCCGACGAGGTTGTGGCGTTCAGGCAGGCTTTCCCCCATTTTTGGTTGCTCGCCATCGACACACCTCACATGGTCAGGTTTAGGAGAACACTCGGACGTGGACGTAGCGATGATGTTGGAGGTATCGAAGCTTTCCTTGAGAGGGAGCGGAACGAGATAGAGGTGGGAACACCTGCAGCCATCCAAATGGCGGATAAAATCATTGAGGGGGAAAGTGAAGAATTGGAGCGTAATGTTAAGGAATTTCTAAAGGAGGTTCTACGTGAGAGTTCAACTCAGAGGCGCAGTAAGGGTTTACCCCACAGAAGATTGCGAGAAAGTTAGGAAAGCACTCGAGAACCTTTTCCCGCTGGCGAAGGTCGAGCTTGTAGAAGGGGGGCTCTTCCAGACGTTGACCTTCCAGGGAGAAGGCATTGAGAGCCTATCGAGGGTCCAAGCACTGCTTAGGCAGGAGCGCATCAGAGATGCAGTGCGGCGGTTTCTTCACGAGAGGGTCGAGGGTGACCGAATCAAGTTCTATCTGAACAAGCAGGTAGCTTATGTTGGGCGTTTCTCTCTATGTGAGCCCTCAGGAGAGTCTCCTCTCGGACCTATCGAGGTTGAGCTAGAGTCTGATGATCTCCGAAGACTAATTGACTGGCTCTCCCCCGCCAGTACCAACGAATACGAATAGGCGGCTAAACATAGGGTTAGAGTATCGCAGGAAAAATTAGAAGGGGTATGTCAACCGCTAGATCCTGCTCTTGAGACCATTCAGCCTGAACGTAGACCAAAGACGGCTCTCACAGTATTTTAACAAACCGCGGGGTCTTCGATAGGGTCCTGCTTTAAAAGTATATAGCTTCCCCCTTGCCCTATTTTATTTGGGGCGGTGCCGAGTCTGTCGACCGTACATCCGCGTGCACGGATCCGACAGAGTAAGTGTCCCTCAGGCACTATCAATGAGGGAGGATGAACCCAGCCACGGGACAGGTCGACGGCGGCGGAGGATCACATGCCCGAAACGAGAGAGCCCACCTGAGCTGAGCGTTCGGCTCGACAGTGAGGTTGGGTGTTAGTTATTCGGGCGACAAACCTTCGAGACCTAGCAATCTCACCGCCCCTCCATACAACCTTTTCTATTAGGTCTCTCCCATGGAGTAGTGGAATATGGTGAGGGTAGTGTCATGAACATTGAAGAGCGAGTAGAACTCGTTAGAAGGAACACTGTGGAGATAATAACGCCCACCGAACTCCGCGAACTACTGGAGAAGAAGAATCGTCCCACTGCATACTGGGGGTTCGAGCCCTCAGGCTTGATGCACTTGGGTACGGGTCTCCTCTGCGGCTACAAGATTCTAGACCTAGTAGAGGCGGGCTTCGACTTCACGGTTCTATTGGCAGACTGGCATGCTTGGATTAACAACAAGTTCGGAGGTGACCTCAAGGCAATAAGGCTCTGTGGGGAATACTTTATTCAGTGCTTCACCGCCCTCGGCCTCACCTCAGATCGTGTCCGGTACATCTGGGTTTCAGATCTGGTTAAGGATGCAGATTACTGGGAGATGGTTATAACTGTAGCTAAGAACTCCTCGGTTTCACGGCTTACCCGATGTCTCCCAATTATGGGTAGAAGTCTAGACGCAAAGGAGTTAGAAGTTGCGTCCTTAATCTACCCTTGCATGCAGGCTGCTGACATCTTCAAACTTCGTATCGACTGTGCTTGTGCAGGCATAGACCAGAGAAAGGCGCATATGTTGGCTAGGGACGTGTCGCGAAAGCTTGGCTACGAGAAACCAATGAGCGTTCATACACCTCTCCTCCTAGGCCTTCAAGGTTCTAAGGGAAGGATTGATGCTCGTTTCGACGAGGATGAAGCTCTTAACCTCCAGATCAGCGCAAAAATGTCGAAGAGTCTGCCCGAAGGCTGCGTCTATATACATGACTCTCCAGAGGAGATACGTGCCAAGCTTAAGAAAGCATACTGCCCACCGCGTCAAGTAGAGGGCAACCCAGTCCTCGAGATAGCGAAGTATATAATCTTCGCTAGGGGGCATAGCCTTCAAATTGAACGCGCCCAGAGGTATGGAGGTTATCTACGGTTCACTAGCTACAGTGAACTGGAGAGAGCATACGTTGAAGGGCATCTCCATCCACTTGACCTCAAAAATAGCGTTGCAGAGGCTCTTATCACTATATTGGAGCCAGTGCGTGAGTACTTCGCTAAGAGGTCTGAAATACTCGAGGCGATTAAAAAACTAGAGATCACCCGGTAGTATTTTGGGTATTAACATGCTAACCTCCCCAAGATTTTGGGGCAAAGTTTAAGACTTTGGGAGTAGAAAAAAATGATATAATGGGTCTGAAATGCGGAAAAGCCGGTCGCTGAACAGATCACTCCAAGAACGCGATGAGTTGCTTGAAATATACCTTGAGCAGCTGATACAGAAAAGCCGTGACGGTGCAGTTACGGTAGTAGAAGGACTTAGAGATGCCGAAGCCCTTAGGGGTATTGGTGTAACAGGAACTATAATCTGTGCCAAATCTGGGTGTGAGTCTGTCTCCGACTCGATGGAGAGGCTTGCAAACGTGAAGAGTGAACTCATCCTATTAACAGACTTTGACAGAAGTGGTAGGGAACTGCTCTGGAGGATGGCTAGAAAACTTGAGCAGATGGGTAAAATCCCAAACCTCCACTTCTGGCTTAAGTTTAATGGGTTAATCTCCAACTGCGCCAAAGATATTGAGGGGATGATTTCCTACCTCCAGAATGGGAGGAGGGTTATCGGCGGCATACAGATCGAGAGCAACTCCACTATTGGGCTTTAACGGCTGCTTGCAGAAGCCTCTCCCCCTAAAGAACGTTTTCAGACCCCAAAAAACCAGAGGTGAAACTTAAATGACAAGCACAACAGTAATTCCAACTGCAAAGTATCTAGTCAACGCCAGATTTGAGGTCAATGGCGTTGTAGAGAAGCCCGACGTTATTGGGGCTATTTTCGGTCAGACAGAAGGCCTTTTCGGTCCTGAACTAGATTTAAGGGAGCTCCAGAAAGGCGGTCGAATAGGCCGTATCGAGGTGGAAATGAAGGTTGACCGCAACCGGACAGTTGGCACAATCATCCTCTCCTCAAGCCTAGACAAGGCTTCAACTTCTATACTTGCCGCCGCTGTGGAGAGTGTCGACAGAGTTGGTCCTTACGAGTCTAAGGTTACCATAGAGAAGATAGAGGATGTTAGAGATACAAAGAGGAGGCAGATCATCAAGAGGGCGAAGGAGATACTCAAGAGGTGGAGCGTTGAAACAACCCCCGAAACTGAGGACTTGCTCAGGGAGGTGATGGAGGTTCTCAAACCTATCGAAGTGTCCACTTATGGGCCAGAACAGTTACCTGCCGGCCCAGATGTCTCGCTATCCCCAACCATAATCGTTGTTGAGGGAAGGGCTGACGTGATCAATCTTCTACGTTGTGGAATCAGGAATGTTATAGCCATAAACGGTGCCAAAGTTCCTGAAACCATAATAAAACTGAGCAAAGAAAAGGAAGTGACTGTGTTCTTGGACGGAGACCGTGCTGGCGATCTCATCCTCAAGGATCTGGCTCAGGTTGTGGATGTTAAATATGTTGCAAGAGCGCCACCAGGTAAGGAGGTCGAAGAATTATCCGCCCGTGAAGTTGCCCAGGCATTGAAAGATAAGACTCCTCTCTCTGCCCTAAGGGGTAGGCCAGCTAGGGTGACTGTCCCCCACCAAATGTTGGAAGCCGTAAACCAGCTTAGGGGAACATTCGAAGCAGTCCTCTTAAATGATAGATTAGAGCCTATCGGTAGGCTTCCTGTTAGTGAGTTGGCGGAGAAACTCCCAAGTTTCGATAATATTAGTGCTGCAATATTCGACGGAGTTATCACGCAGAGATTGGTAGAGTTGGCGGCAGAAAAAGGCGTAAAATACCTCATAGGTGGAAGGGTCTCCGATGTTGTGAGGCGGCCCCCTAACCTGAGGATCCTCACGTTTGACGAAGTAGCCCCCACCTCTTGAGTGAGAGCCTCTATGCACATCATGTTGTTCATATCTTTTTGTTTCCTAAAATGAAGAGTTAAGTGTGGTTTTCTTTCCACGTCCAGCCGCAGCTGGTTCTCCGCCTATAAGCTCTTCCTTTGTAACTTTGAAGGTCTCTAAAATCCTAAGCACCGAAGGGAGTATCTGGTTCTCCACATAATAATCATAGTCTACCTCGTCTGGTTTGACTAAAATGTGTGGTTTTGCTCGCTCATATAGTTTACCAGTGCCTTTAGTTATAATATATCCAACCTTACTCCCGGGGGGTAGTCTCCATCCTCTCTCTTCAAGTCTCTTAGCCGCCTCAACGTGAGGGGCCCTGACTGCATACTCGTCGACCGACTTGGTTAACGTCTTCCATATTACTAGGTCTTGGAGTGGCACTTTACCTCTTCTTAGGTTATCTACATATTCACGGATGAAGTTCGCAGCCTCCGTATGTCTTTTCCCTCTCAGTAATATCTCCAGAACTTTCTCTTGCACCTTCTTTGCTATCTCGCACCAGTCTCCTCTAGCCACCTCAAGACCCACTATCTCAATGCGTCCATCTGAGAGTAACCCCGCGTAACGTTTCTTAGCTTCGGTGAAGAGGATCCTCGAATATATTACAGCTGGTTTCACAGTCAACCCAACCTCTGCCTCAACCTCCTTAATTAACCTCTCAACCTTTGCAACATCGTAATTCACGAATAGACTATCGGTGTCACCGTAGATTACCTCGAGGCCTTGCCTCTTGGCTGCCTCCACAGCGGCGAGGATTGTGTGGCGACCCCATGCAGCTGTAGCTTCAGCTACCTCCCGCATATACCATCTTGCACCAGTCCAGCCGCAGTACCCATACGTGGCGTTGGTGATAGTTTTTATTCCCCTCTGTCTTGCCTCTAGTAGCCTATAACGGGTGCTTTCGGGATCAAGTTTCTCCATCTCTGATTGGATGCTCTTCCGTGCCTGAATGAGGTTTGTCAGGACCTGCTTGTAAAAGCCAGGGGGCTCCTTACGGAAGGCATGGCCTACCTCTGGTGCTATGTTAACGTTGCCTTTAGTCTTCCCCTCAGATTTGACATAGGTGTCCGGGGAGAGGTTGTATTTGATCATCAGGTTTGGATACATAGCACTAAAGTCTAGAACAGCCACATTCTCATGCATTCCAGGCTTCGGCGCCAGAACTATAGCTCCCTTATAAGGGTAGTAAGGCTGCTCAGTTCTTTTTGGTATTAGCTCATTGAATCGGGCTGCTTGGCGAATGAGGTATGAGTCGACCTTGAAACCTGTAGCCGCGGCGCCAACATGGTCGAGGGGTAGACCTACGAGCCTTGAGAGCTGGATTGCATACTCTAAAAGAGTCTCCGACAAACCCCAGACTACCTTCACGTTCTGTCTACAAGCTTCTTCCAGTATAAGTCTACTTTCAGCGTTCTCCCAGTAACGGTGGATCTCGGTTTCCGGTATGACCTTCAGTTTCTCTTTGCCGGGTACGTTGAAGAACCAGGCAGCGTTTTCAAGGGTCTTCACTTTAACTTCTGGTATATCCGTTACAAAGTCGAGGAGATCTATGTTAGCCCTCCCAACAACAGAGATGTGACCGTGGATGCTCTGATGAGGCTCACCCCCCATCCTATCCAACGCAAAGGCTATCTCTTGAACTCTTGCCCTCCCTAAAAGATATGGAAGATCGACGTGGCTAGTCCCGAAGCCGACGAGTATGTCGGGGTCATAACTCTTAACATATTCAGAAAAGGCTTGAAGCATGCCGCGGTCATCATGATCCTCAGCTTTGAAGACCTCAGCCTTGCCTTCGCTGGTTAGAGTCGCAATTATTAGTACCGGGTCTCTCTCAAAGTTTGGTGATCCTATCTCGGCATGGATCAGCGTTGAGAAGGCTAGAATGCGTAATTGGGGGGGTGTCTCTTCTTCAACCATCCTCGGACTTGACTTGGCAGCATAGGCACCGTCAACACTTAACTTCTGTGGAAGAGTTAACTTTTCGACCTCGACCTCAAGCCAGTCTGAAGGGTAGAGGTTAAGATCTGTGAGGTAGAGGTTTGTGTAACGTAGATCGTCAAGGAGGGTCATCTCTACCCGTGGATCCTTCGCTAACCTCTTCGCGTAAGACTCGACATCCTCTGGTAAGACACATGTAACCTTGACAACCTTGACAGGTGATCCAAAATAGAGCTTCTCCTCCAACTCAACGGAGGTGTCCCCTTTCACATATTTACCATCGACCGCTAGCTTCTTCAGTCCCTCAGCGTCCTCTGCCCTCTTAGGAATTAGATAAAAGTAAGGGAGGAAACCCCTATCGGCGACCATAACCCTGTTACCATGGCTATCCAGACCCCACAGCCTAACCTCAGGTCTACCCTCCACTACTTCATGATTTATGTCCAGAAGCCAAAATCTGATCTTCAAGAAGGCACCTCAGATAATTTTGCCTCTTAATGTTATGGGAGATAACTGGCTTTATATGTATGTTACCGCTTTGCTGAGGCGTTAGAATGCGATTTATTAAACCGTAGAGCCTAATATCTCAGACAGGAGAGGTGTCCACATGGAGATCTGCCTCAACTGCCAAAAGCCGTCGAAGGAGCCGGCCGCCTACCTAACCTCCCACAGACTTCCGGTATGTGCAGAATGTCTACCAGAGCTATGTGAGAGGTACAGCTGGGACAGAGATAGTCGAAAGTTGAGGAGGGCTAAGAGGGAGAGTTTGGAGCGGCTAAACCCCATCTCGCCAGAAGAGAGAGAATGGAGGATCGAGGTGAACCTCTCATCCTTGCTGCCGCTCTATGAAGGGGAGATTGAGTTGAGTGCAGATCTCATAAATAAAGTCGGCAGCATCTTAGAGGCTCGTGGCATACTTGCCTTGGAGGCTATGTAGATTAGAGCTACTAAAGATGGAGGGTCATCGTAAAAGCATCCTCCCCATCTTCATAATAGTTCTTTACTCGGTCGCGGTATTTGAAACCTAAGGATTTGTATAGAGTCTGAGCGGCGAGGTTGCTCTCTCGCACCTCCAGTTGAACATGCGTTACACCTCGCCTCTTCAAGACTGCCAGCAAGCTTTCAATAAGTTGTTTAGCGACACCCTGCCCCCTATGTTCAGGGTCGACTGCGACGGAGACCATGTGAGCCGAACCTCCACCTCCAACGATTGCGGAAGCGTAGCCGACCACACTCCCATTCAAAGTAGCCACTAGGAAGGTTGAAGGATCTGAAATGGCTAGGGCCATTAACAGACTCATAGGGTAAGGGTCTGTGAAGGAACTCTTCTCAACCTGCTCTACAAAGGGAATATCAGAGATGGTAACCTCTCGAACCTCAAACTTCATAGTTGGTTTGAGGTTGAACGCTTACATAAACTTTAGATGGCATGGCAGTAAAGTTACACTCGAGAGGGCGAGCGGTGAAACTGCTGAGTTTCAATAGTAAGAGGGGAGAGGTGGAGGTTGTTTTAGAGAATCAAGATGACCTTTGGCACTTATACAACATTGTGGACAAGGGGGACCTCGCCTACGCCAAAACTACCCGTGAGATCAAGGGCACGGCTGAAGGTAGCCGCCCCTCCGCAGGTCGAAGAGTGAGTCTCCTGTTGGGTATAAGAGTGGAAGAGGTATTTTTTGACAGAAACGTTGATCGACTGAGAATTCGGGGGATTGTCGTTGAGGGGCCGGAGTGTTACGGCGGCTTACTGAACTCGTATCATACCTTATCCCTCAAAGTAGGCAGTAGGCTCAGATTGGTGAAGGAGGCGTGGCATAATCATCAACTTCGCCGTCTTAAGGAAGCTACAGAAGTCAAGGCTTGCCCTGTAATCATCTTGGCGATAGACGACGAGGATGCATGCGTATCGGTTCTAGGCCGTTTCGGCGTGGATGTCAGATTTGAAAGTAGAGTACGTCTTCCCAGCAAATTGGAGCCTGAGAAAAGGGGAGGAGAACTTGTTCGCTACTTCAGTGAGGTAGCTCAAGCTCTCTCTCAAATACACGCAAACCTTAGAGCGCCAGTCGCCGTGGTAGGCCCAGGCTACATAAAGAACGAGTTCACCAATTACCTTAGAACAAACTACCCTGCGGTAGCCAAAGATGTAACTTGTGTGTGTTCAGTAGGTTCGGCTGGGTCAGCTGGGGTTGGAGAAGCTCTGAGAAGTGGCATTCTCACCAAAGTGATTGAGCAGTGCAGGGTGTTGCAAGAGATGGATCTTGTTGAGAGCTTATTAGCCAGGTTGGCTGATGGGAATAAAAAAGTAGCCTATGGACTTGAAGATGTAAGTGCCGCAGCCAACTATGGTGCAGTGGAGACACTTCTTGTTGTAGATAGATACCTTCGAGAACTTCCAGATGAAGAGAGGCGGAGACTAGAGGATCTGATGCGCGGCGTGGAGCATATGAGAGGCCGCGTGGTTGTTTTAAGCAGCAGACATGAGGGCGGAGAGAAGATTCTATCCCTTGGCGGCGTGGCAGCGATACTCCGATTTACGGTAAATTAGCGCCCACAAAACGAAAGGTATAGATATGTTCCCTCAAAGAGTATCCACACGGCCGAGTTATGGGGAGGAGGTTACAAGCTTGGAGTATGTGACGATCTTCACAACTGCACCTACATTAGAGGACTGTGAGAGGATCGCTTGCGCCCTCGTAGAAGAGCGGTTGGCTGCGTGTGTCTCCATAATCCCAAACGTGAAATCAGTCTACTGGTGGGAGGGTAAAGTGGATAGGATGTCTGAGCACATTGTGATGATAAAGACGGTGCGTGATCTCTTCGTAGCGGTGAAAGATAGAATACGTCAACTTCACCCTTATAGGGTTCCAGAAGTTATAGCGGTCCCCGTGGCGACTGGTAGCGAAGAATATCTCGAGTGGTTGGAGAGTGAGGTCTCCCCGTCCAGAGATTGATAATGATGAGTAGTTTAGACGTTGTGATCGACGGTTTTGCCATATTTCTACTATTCTGGCTTATGGTATACTATGTAGGGAAAAGTTACAAGCTAAGCTCCAGAGGAATAGATATCAAACCGTTAGTGTTGATTTTCAGAACAAAGAGAGCTAACAAGTTTCTAGAATTAGGGGCCCGGAAGTTTCGTCGTGTTATCCCAATCTACTCAGATATCTCTATAGCTTTGGCGGTTGGGATGATGGCGTATGGTGCCTACGCTCTAATCAGCAATATCGCCTCATTCTTCATACAGCAGACCATATCACCAGTCTTCCCTGCCATCCCCTTCATAACCATAAAACTGGAATCCCTGCCATATTTTATCCTCTCCCTAGCCTTAATAGTAGTACTCCATGAGTGTGCTCATGGAATCACCGCCCATCACGAGGGCATTCAGGTCAAATCCACCGGCGTCATCCTAGTAGGAGTTATTCCTGGAGCTTTCGTCGAGCCCGATGAGAGTAATTTTAATCGTGCAACGAGGAGGAAGAGATTGAGGGTACTTGCTGTAGGTTCCTCCATCAACTTGATATCCGGTTTACTGGCAAGTTTGATCCTTACTTCCATCCTCATCGCCAATCCACTCCAACCAAACGGTGTCCTCATCGAGGAGGTAAAGGAGGGCAGCCCAGCCGATTTGGCTGGCCTCAAGCCTGAGAATGTTATAAAAGCGGTGGACGGTGTTGTTATCTCAGATCTGAAGGCTTTTGGGGATTATATGAGCCGTATCCAAGCTGGAGCATCCATCTTGCTGAGAGTTGAGTTCGCAGATAATACAGTCAGGGATCTCACCGTAACGACAACCTCTCACCCAGAGGAGTCTGAGAGGGCTGTTATAGGTGTCGTGGTAAGGGATAATATAGAAGTTCCACCCCTTTATCTGGCTTTGTTCTGGTTCCAGTACTGGTCGATAAACATTGCAGTCGTGAATATGCTCCCGATTAGGCCTTTAGACGGCGGCTCCGTACTCCAGAACCTCATAGAGAGATACCTCCCCAAGAAAACTAAGCAGGTCACCAACGCCTCCACTGCCTTCTTCGTGGTATTATTGCTAGTGAACCTCACCTTAACTCTGACCGGCCCAGGCTTCCCCATGATATAGGCGACTAAACTTGGATTGCTCGGTCTGCGGTTTGAAGGAGGCAATCTACAGCCGCCCCTATTCGGGGGAGAGGTTTTGCGGGAAATGCTTCAGCGCCGCCATAGAAAAACAGACCCGCAGAACCATCTCCCGATATAACATGCTGGAGAGGAACGATCGGATAGCGGTAGCTGTGTCCGGAGGGAAGGACAGTCTCTCACTACTTTACATACTACGAGAGGTTGAGAAGGAGTTTCCGTCCGCTCATCTTCACGCTATAGCAGTGGATGAAGGCATAGCTGGATATAGAGAAGAGGCTCTATCCCTCGCTGAAGAAAATTGCAAGGCACTCGGGGTGCCGTTAACACGAGTTTCCTTCCAAGAACTCTACGGCATAACACTCGACGAAATAGCGCGTAGGATTAGAGGTGTAGATGGCGAGTTGACTCCTTGCTCATACTGTGGCGTCATGCGGCGGAGGGCTCTTAACGAGGCTGCGCGGCGTGTGGGCGCAACCAAGCAAGCTACAGCCCACAACCTCGACGATGAGGTTCAGACAATTCTTCTTAATATAATACATGGGGGGGCGCTACGCGCCTTCAGGGTAGTGCCTGTGATGGCGCCCAGCCACTACAAATTCATCCCACGGGTAAAGCCTTTCTGTGAGACGCTTGAGTGCGAGCTAGCTCTCTACGCCTACCTAAGGGAGATTCGATTCCAGACTGTACGCTGCCCGTATGCCTCGATGGCACTTAGGACGGAGGTCAGAAACTTCTTGAACAGTTTGGAACTCCGGCATCCAGGGTCAAAATATACGATATATCGTTCCATAGAGCGTTTGAGGTCAATGCTTAGAACCTCTGTTATAGCAGAGTTAGGAGAATGTCGTGAGTGTGGAGAGCCAACTACAGGTGAGGTCTGCGAGGTTTGCAGAATGTTGGAGAGGCTCCGAACTCCGAGAGAACCTATATCTGAGACGAGTTGGGTAGGTGGTTAGTAGAGGAAGCAGACAAAATGGAAAGGGAGAACCCCCAAGGTAACACGGAGTATAAGCTACGGTTGGTAAAGGTCACTCCAAACCGCCTCGAGGAGATAGCTACTCAACTCAAGTACCGCGTCGAGGAAGGCCTAGGTGAGGCTATTTACGAGATAGGCGTGACTGATGAGGGGGAGATCCTAGGACTGCAGGAGGCCGACGTTAAGGAGTCTCTACTTACACTAGAGGCAGCCTCTGAGAAGATCGGAGCCAAATGCACACTCATACGGGCGGTGGAGGGTAAGGCTGGGAAAGCATTAGAGGTTTTAATCCGTAGGACTAAAGAAAGTGGGAGCTTCCCCGTCTGGCTCTATCTACCAGTCTTGGGAAACGTAGACTCTGGGAAGTCTACTCTGGTGGGGGTTCTATCTACAGGTAAACTTGACGATGGAAACGGCTATGCGATGGCTAGAGTTGCACGTTATCTTCACGAGATCAAGATGCGTAGGACTTCGTCTGTATGCTCTCGTCCACTTGGCTTCGACGAGTCAGGTAACATAGTAAACTACACGGTCTCTTCACCCTTGGATGAGGCTGAGGTTTTCCTCAACTCGGCGAAGATCATAGACTTCGTAGACCTAGGCGGCCATGAGCGATACTTCAAGACGACACTTCGCGGCATCACCGGCCATAGCCCCGACTATTGTCTAATCACGGTGGCTGCAAACGCTGGAATTATGCCGATGACAGTTGAGCATCTTAAGGTAGTTCTAGGGTTGAGGCTTCCCATGATCTTCGTAGTGACTAAGATAGACCTTGCCCCTCATCTTGTTTCTAAGACAGTCGAGGACATCCAACGTTTAGTCAAACTTCCAAAGGTCAACGCGGTCCCATTCCTAGTCAAGACCATTGAGGATGCAATTGTTGCGGCAAAAGTTATGCCCTGCGGGCGGGTAGCGCCAATCTTCACCGTATCAAATGTGACCGGTGAAGGGCTCAATCTTCTTCGTACATTCTTAAACCTCCTACCTCAAAGAATCCGGTGGAACGAGTTCTACAATAAAGAATTCATGATATACGTCGACGAGATATTCAACGTGAAGGGGGTTGGGCCTGTGGTTTCCGGTGTCATCAGACAGGGCGCTGTAGCCGAGGGAGAATCCGTCCTACTCGGGCCTTTCCACGATGGGACCTTCCGAAATGTTCGAGTTAAGTCAATCCATATAAACAGGGTCTTTGTGGAGCGGGCTGTAGCTGGGAACGATGCCTGCTTTGCTCTAGCGGGTGTGTCGTTTGGGGAGATCAGAAAGGGTATGGCTCTTCTCGGTATGGATGTCAAACCCCGCGCTGTAGGGGAGTTTGAGGCTGACGTCTTCATCCTTCATCACCCAACAACCATACGGATAGGCTATCAGGCAGTAGTTCACGCTCAAACGGTTCGCCAAGCGGCGGAGTTCGTGGAGATCGTTGGCAATAAAGTTCTTCGCACAGGGGACTATGGAAGGGTAAAGTTAGCGTTTCTTTATAATCCTGAGTTCCTAATAGAAGGGCAGAACTTCGTATTTCGTGAAGCCAGCGCAAAGGGGATAGGCGTCATAACAAAGATCAGATAGATTCCATCTTATCTTAAGGAGAGACACAGCTACTCAATTTTGTATGGCGGGTCCTGTGGCTTGACACTCATACCGCACCCCTAGCCACCCACCTTGCTCCTGCCCGAACTCTCCTGAGCGTCCAACGTCCGAGTTTAGGTTGCTCCCTCCCGGGCCTAGCCAGGTTAACTCGGCAATGCATCCACCCCACCTCTACAGGTAGGACAGAGGCAGCCGCCGACCCCAGGAGACGAGCAGTCACGGCGCGATTGGGTGGGTTGGAGTAGCGGCTGGGGGGTGCCTCACCACAGCCTTCAGCCCGCCCTATAGAGGATTTGCGGTCGGCCCTCATGGGCCTCAGGGAACCCCTACCTCCCCGCCTAGACCCGCCGAATAGAAAGTTGGGAGCAGCATAAAATAAACATTGCCGAATGTGGGGGGGAAAATTTAAAGGTTAGAAGTGCGTGTTATACCTTGACTTAGTAACTTAGAGTGAGTAACATGTCTGTTAAAGAAATGAAAAGTTGCGACAGCGAAGTCTCAGATTACACCAGAGCCCTGGAAACCTGTAAGGACTTCAGAGATGTCTTCAAGTTAGTGAAAAGTTCGGTAGAGGTGACCCTACACAAAAGGAGGGCTGGGCTGATGCTATGCTTGGCGGACTTGCCTCCGACTGTAGCAGCATACCATGAAGTGGGGTCGAACACGCTCGTCGTAAACAGGCTCCTCCTCAAGGCAGTCAAGGATAGTAAATCTCGAGGCGAGTTCAACGCCTACCTATACGCTATACTGCTTCATGAATATCTTCATGCCGTGGGCTATCTTGACGAGGCAGAGGTAAGAAGGCTAGTTCACTTGATTGCTGAGGCGGTGATGGGCCCAAGGCATCCTGCAACCAAGATTGCCGCCGATCCGATGGCAATAATCTTTCATACGCCTCTAAAATATTACAGACCTACAGGCGCTGTAGAACTAATAGCTGATTTCGGGCTGGAACATCAATACGTCATCTGACCTTTTGCCACTAGGGCTCAACCTATAAGAACATTAACCAGGAACCCTAAGGTTTAGTTGTTAGTTCCATGTACGGGGGTAGTCTTCAGTTAAGCCTCTCAGAAGGTTGAGTAAAGGTGTAGCCTTATCAGCGCGTAAACGTTGAGGCTCTCACAAGTTTTAAGCATGGTCGCAACTGATAATCATGTAAATATCTTCGTCCTCTCCGCACTCCGTGGTCTGAGGTGATTTAATGGCTCAGGGTTATGGTTTCGGGAAAGTAATATTGTTTAATGAGCATTTCGTAGTATACGGGGTTCCTGCAATCGCCTCGGCGTTGGATCAGAAGATTGTTGCAACTGTCAAAGCATCTGATGGTGAAGGTGTAATCCTAAACGACGAGAGGAAAGTTACAACGGGTCGCAAGTTAGACCAGCAGAAAGAGTCACTGGACAGAATAATAAAAGCCATCGGAATCGACCCTAACCGAAACCCTATCAAAATCACCCTTGGGGGAGACCTGACTGTAGCTGGTGGAGTCGGTGCGAGTGCAGCCTCGTGTGTAGCTATAACTAGGGCTCTATCCGAGTACTTCGCCCTGAAACTTTCAGATGAGGATATAAACAATATAGCTTACGAGGGCGAGAAAGGATACCATGGAACACCCTCAGGAATCGACAACACTGTGGCGACATACGGAGGTCTGATCTGGTTTAAACGTGGAACTCCAAACATCTTCGAACCCATAAGGATAAAGGAACCTTTCGAGCTAGTTATAGGAAATACAGGCATCACCACCGATACAAAAGCAGCTGTGGAAGGTGTTAGAAAGAGAAGGGAAGAGAACCCTGAAAAATATGCTACAATATTCAGAGCGGCTGAAAAGGTGGTGTATGAGGCGAGGAAGGCGCTTGAAGCTGCTGATCTGAGACTTTTAGGGAGGCTTATGTGTGAGAACCACAAGCTTCTGCAGGCGGCTGAGGTCTCTTGTAAAGAGCTAGACTTTTTGGTGGACTTAGCGTTGGAGCATGGAGCTTTCGGCGCAAAACTAACAGGCAGTGGTCTCGGGGGGAGCATGATCGCGCTAACGCCGGGTAATGCGTTGCAGGAGAGGGTTGCACATGCGATTAAAAGGGCAGGCTTTGAGGTGCTTAAAACGAGAGTCGGCGTGAAAAGTTGGCCTCAACAGAGGGTTGAGTCTGTGTGAGTTTCCGGGGTTTTTTGGAAAAACTAGAGAAAAGTGGACGTTTAGTCCGCGTTAAGAAACCAGTCTCGAAGACTTTGGAAGCATCAGGCATCCTAAATAAGCTTGGCGATAAGCCTGTTTTATTCGAGAAGATTAAGGAGAGCAACTTCAAGGTTGCTGGGAACATCTGTACATCTAAGGAGGTAGTGTCCAGCTACTTCGGCATCAAACCGAGCGAACTGGTTAGAAGAATGATCAAAGCGATCGACTCGCCAAGCAAACCTGAAATAGTAAAAGCAGGCGAATGCCAAGAGGTCGTTGAGGAGTCCGTCGACTTAGACAAGTTACCAATACTCTTCCATTGCTCGAAGGATGGCGGCAATTACATCAGCTCAGGTGTCTTCGTCGCAAGGGATCCTGAGTATGGGCAGAACCTAAGCTTTCACAGAGCGATGCAGTTAAGCAAGAATAAGCTCGCCATAAGGGTAGTTCCCCGCCGCCACTTCGACGAGTTTCTCAAGAGAAACAAAGGTGAGATGGATGTTGCCGTTTGCATAGGCAACCCGGTTGGTGTATTACTTGCAGGCGCTACATCTGTAGAGATCGGGCGGGACGAGTTAGAGATAGCGAACTCTATGGAACCATTAAAGGTTGTTAAAGCTAAGACTGTTGACCTTTTAGTTCCTGCCACCTGCGAATTCATCTTAGAGGGTCGGGTAATAAAAGAGACTCATGCAGAGGGCCCTTTTGTTGATTTAACTGAGACTTATGATATCGTAAGGGAACAACCGGTTCTTGAGGTGAAAAAGATAACCCACAGGAGAGATGCGATCTGGCATGCTCTCCTGCCAGGGAAGCTAGAGCATAAGTTTCTGATGGGCATCCCTCGAGAACCGACAATATTTAAAGAGGTCAGCAAAGTCTGCAAGTGTTTAGATGTTTACGTTAGTCCTGGGGGTTGCAGTTGGTTGCATGCCATTGTGCAAATCGACAAGCAGAGTGAGGATGACGGTAAGAAGGCTATTGAGGCAGCTTTCTCGGGGCACAAGTCATTAAAACACGTGTTTATAGTCGACGGGGATATAGATGTCTGCAACCCATTGGAAGTCGAATGGGCGATGGCCACAAGATTCCAAGGCGATAAAGGTCTAGTTATAAAAGCGAAGGAGACAGGTTCATCTCTTGACCCGAGTGCTGATCCAGAAACAAGCGAGACAACGAAGGTTGGGTTCGACCTGACCAAGCCTTTAGCAGCTAAAGGGAAAGCCTTCACGAAAGCGGAGTTTCCAGATGTTGATTTGCAAAAGTATCTAGGTTGATTGGGGATGGAGCTAACCAAGGAAGAGGAAGAGATGCTGAATGGGAAACAAGGCAACGCTGTAAAGAAGTCGATGGAGATTCTGTGTGCTTTAGGCGAAATTTTCGGCGCCAAGAGACTTATCCCTGTAACGAGCGTCCAGATCTCAGGTGTCAGCTACGCCAACCTCGGCGAAGCTGGTCTAGAGTTTCTCGTCGAAATGGCTGAAGACGGTAGAGTTAAGGTCAAGACAACTCTAAACCCGGCGGGAATAGATACGAAAAACTGGCAAGCTTTGGGGATAGACAGTGAATTCGCTGAGAAACAGAGAAGAGTGATCGAAGCGTTCGAGAAAATGGGTGTAGCGGCAACTTGCACTTGTACCCCCTACCTTGTGGGTAATAGGCCCAATATTGGTGAGCATATTGCTTGGGGTGAGAGCAGTGCAGTCACCTACGCCAACTCAGTGCTTGGGGCGAAGACCAATAAAGAAGGCGGCCCAAGCACGATCGCCTCAGCCTTAACTGGAAGGACGGCTGAGTATGGGTTACACCTAGACGAGAACAGGCAAGCTCAGTTCGTCGCTGAGGTGAAGGCAAATGTAAAGGGCGTTATGCTCTTCGGGGCGTTAGGGTATGTTCTTGGGAAAGCGGCGGGAGGTAGGATTCCTTTGATAAGGGGAATAAGTAAGGCGTCGTTGGAGGAGCTGAAAGCTTTAAGTGCCTCGTTCGTCACTTATGGTGGCGCCCCGATGTTTCATATCGAAGGAATAACTCCAAATGAGACAATCGTACCCTCCGAGAAATTTATCGTCCAACAGGAAGACATCAATAGGGCGATAGCTGAGATGAACGATGCTGATGATGCAGATTTTGTCTTCATAGGTTGCCCTCACTGTTCAATTGAGGAGTTGAGAGAACTATCTGAACTATTGAAAGGTAAAAAGGTTAAGAAAGAGTTCTGGGTAGGTGTCGCGAGACCGTTAAAGGTGTTAGCTGACGAGATGGGCTACTCAAGTGTGATTGAAGAGTCTGGCGCTAAATTCGCCTGCGATACATGCCACGCGATTGCTCCATTGAAAGGGAGGTTTAAAGCGATCGCAACTAACTCCGCCAAAGGAGTCTACTACGGCAGAGGACAGAACAGGTTTAGAACGATCTTCAGAGATCTAGCGGAGTGTGTAAGTTTGGCGGTGGGAACGTGATCGAGTTGAAGGGTAGGAAGATCAGCCCAGGAAAGGTTGAGGGCACCGCGCTGGTAAGCAGAGAAGGTGTCTCTTTTTATGGCGGTGTAGACCCAGATACAGGGGTTATCATCGAGAAAGGTCACCCTTTAGAAGGTAAATGTATAGCCGGGGCAATTTTAGTATTCTCTCAAGGTAAGGGGTCGAGTGTAGGTTCTTACACATTATACAGACTTAAAAAGAATGGAAAGGCACCAGCCGCCATAGTTAACAAAGAATGTGAGACAGTTGTGGCCGTGGGAGCGATAATCTCCGAGATACCTTGCATCGATAAAATCGACATAGAAAAAATTAGCGACGGGGACAGGTTATTTTTAGATGCAGACAAAGGCATAATAGAATTGTATAAAGCACACTCTAGTAGCACTGAGTATGCTTATTCATGAAGGCTAGAAGGCTGGGTGAATGGAGGATCTCATTCTATTAAAACTTGGCGGCTCCTTAATAACCGATAAAACGAAACCTTTCACAGCAAGGCTGGACGTAATGAAAAGGCTAGCTGAAGAGATCCATTACGCGAGAGGGAACAGTAGTATCAAGTTGATCGTCAGCCACGGTGGCGGGTCATTTCCTCACACGCCAGCAAGAGAGTACCAACTGCACAAAGGTGTTATAGGCTCTAGAAGTTATAGAGGAGTTGCGGAGGTTCAAGATGCTGCCGCTAGGTTAAATAGAATGGTTGTCCGTGCCCTAATCGACGCGGGCGAGAACGCCTTATCCATAAACCCATCAAACTGTTGTGTGGCAGAATCTGGTCTCATCCAGTACATGTATCTTGAACCGATTAGGAGATCGCTCCACTACAACATGATACCCGTGCCCTACGGCGACATTGGATTTGATTCGGCACGGAATTTCTCAATAATCTCTACCGAAGAGATCTTAAGTTATATTACAAGAAAATTCTCCGATGAAGGAGAATTTAAACCTAAAAAAATAATTATGTGCGGTGTAGTTGATGGCGTATATGCCGGCGACCCGTCGAGTGCTTCCGCGAAGATTATCCCCGAGATAACTCCCCGCAATATAGATGAGATCGAAAAATATTTGGCAGGCTCTTCGGGGATCGATGTTACAGGTGGCATGGCGCTCAAAGTCAAGAAATTACTCCAAATAGCCAAGATAGGTGTCACTTCTGAGATCATAAACGCAGCTAACCCTGGAATGCTGAAGAGGGCGTTGCTCGGTGAGGAAGGGCTTGGAACTGTGATAAGATGC
The DNA here is from genome assembly GCA_038883335.1 of Candidatus Bathyarchaeia archaeon. Classification (NCBI taxonomy): domain Archaea; kingdom Thermoproteati; phylum Candidatus Bathyarchaeota; class Bathyarchaeia (SeqCode); species Bathyarchaeia archaeon. Next base: position 61,525 of record JAVZMI010000003.1, on the reverse strand, counting down.
TAGACAAAATGCATGGCTGAGCGGAAGTCGGCTTGTTTTTAGGTGGATTTAGATCTTCAGCAACTTTTTAATTACAGAGACTTCTTTGAGAGTTATGTTTTTAACTTTGATCCTTCCCATCAATAGGTCCATTGCGTCTACCTTTCTCTCATTAATCATTTTGTCCATGATGCTTTTTGAGGTCTGGAGGACCATATCCTCCTTCGAATTTTGAGGGGAGACCGTTAAACTCGAGCCTTCCATGGATATAGAGATCACATAGGTGGTGTCATCTTCTATCTGAAAGCTAACAGTCCTTCCATTGTACTCTCGCAAAACTTCTTGGTAGTCAGGGTTCGTCTTGGCGCGGTCGTTAAATTTCACTATGGCATCCTCAAAGAGATCTCTGAAAGCCATAGAACTAAGACCGCGAGTAGAGCCTTAAAACCTTTCCGTCCCACCTATCGTGTGATTAAGGGGTACTCAGGTCTGCAATAAGATGAGCCGTCGCAAGTTGACGTGTTAAAATGTGGTAACCCCTCTCTACAACTGGAGAAGCTCAAACCGTAACCGAGCACTACCCCCCTCACCTCCTCAACCATCCTCTGCCTTATGGGGGCGGGGAGATACAAGTAACCTAACCTTAGCTCCCCAGCGGAGTAGATCCTCCTCAGAACATCGGCAAGTTCTCGATCTGCACGCTCTAGGCGATTGAAGAAGCCGCGGACTGGTTTAAGAGTCGAGACTGTGATGTGCCTTGCACCAGCATCCTTCAAGGCGGCAACAAGCTCTCTAATCTCCTTAAGATCATCATTGAATGTGGGGATCAGGGGGTCTATCCTTGCGGCAGTGTATACCCCGGATTCCGCGACGCTTTTTAAGGCGGCGATCCGTCTGGACGGTGTTGGCGCGCCCGGCTCAACAAGACTGGCTAGGTCTTTGCGAAGGGTCGTAATAGTGAATGCCACAACAGCCCTCGATTTTCGGAGTAGATCCAGATCTCGAACTACAAGGTCTGATTTCGTAACTATCAGAAGTGGGAAGCCCTGCGTCACCAGAGCATCCACACAAACGCGAGTTATCTTATATCGAGCCTCTAGTGGTTGATATGGGTCGGTGCAGTCGCTTAACATAACCGGCAACTTAGGTCTCGTAGACGCAGCTGCGTCCGCTATTAGATGGAGAAGGTTCAGCCTAGGTCTCGGCGGACCGTTAAAACTGGGGAACTTGACTGCATAGCAGTAGAGGCAACGGTGGCCGCAACGGCCTAGGTAAGTGTTTAGATTATATTTTGGGGGGCAGGTGCAGAAGGTTTCTCTTAGGGAACTGAAGCGGCTAAGTCTCAACTAGCTCCCCCATCGATAAGCGCCCTTCACCGCTAGGGGCATACTTGAGTTTTCAATAGTTTCCACTTAACCCAGCCACCCTAGAGTTGGAGGGGTAGTTGGGTCATCACCACGGCGTCAATTACTGTGCTCCGCGGGTCTTGACAACGATAGCCGAGAGGTGGTGGGGGTTCCCATGAGTGAATCTGCTGAGTTAGGCTTCAGCGAAATCACTTATCTTGGGTGGCTCTGGAGACAACCCCTTACGTTTCCTTATATCTTGAATTAGCCCACCTATCAGAGAGGTGGGTACGAACTCCCATCTGAAGAACTCAGTCCCCCAGAAGGCTTTCCCTGCTGTAGCGCTTCTCATAGCCTCTGATAGATCAAATGTCTCCGGTGTCGGGAGCTCCCCGATCACGTACATCAAGTGCTCTTTCTGCTCCATCGAGATTATCTTGCCTCTCTTACCGACTATGATCCTAGTAACATTACCCACCTGATCGGCTGGAACTTTTACGGTGATCTTTAGAATAGGCTCCATGAGGGTTGGGTCAGCTGAGAGGAAGCTAGCGTAGATGGATCTGCGTGTCGCAGGTATTATCTGTGCTGGGCCTGTATGAACTGGGTCTTCATGGATCTGAGCGTCTAGTAACCTAACCTTTACACCTCTGACCAGCTCGTGAGCTAGAGGGCCCTCCTCAATGCTCCAGTTGAAAGCGGAGACTATAGAGTCTTTCACTACATCAAGCCTCTGAATTCCTTTAGTAACATCCACGAGGATGTTGGCACGCTCGTCTATCCGCCAGACCCCCTTCGCCTCGTCAGCCTCCCAGCCTACCTCCCGTAAGGCTTTTGCAAGTTTGCTCCGGTCGGTGTAGTCGGAGATCTCTCCCTTCCTAATCATTTCTACAACTTCAGGCTCCAGGGGGGAGACTTCTGCGAAGATTCTGTTATGTTTATTGGGTGACTTACCTTCGAAGACCTGGCCTCTCTTCCGTACTGTCTCTCGGTATAATACTATCGGCTTTGAGGTTGTTATCTCCAAGCCTGCCTTCTGTATCCAAGTAGTAGCTATCTCTAGGTGGAGTTGCCCCATCCCCGAGATCAGATACTCCCCGGTCTCCTCGTTAATCTTAGTGACAAGGTTCGGGTCCTCTATAGAGAGTTTCGTGAGAAAATCGACGAGGCGGGGCAGATCTTTGCTATGTTTCGGCTCCACAGCCACAGTGACTACAGGTTCACTTACATATTGAAGTTGCTCGAATGGGACTATGCCCTTAACGGATGAGATAGTCTCCCCCGCCTTTGCACTCTCCAACCCAAGCAAAGCAGGTATGTTCCCACATGGAAGACCGCCGACCACCTCACGGAATTGTCCCATATAAATACATACCTGTTGAACCCTCTGAGCGGTTCTCGCGCCGATTAGATGGAGGGTATCTCCGCTATTTATCTCCCCTGAGAAGAGTCTACCTGTGGCCACAACACCGGCTTGGGGGTCTACGACTATGTTAGTTACACACATAACTGCTGGGCCCTGCCTGTCACAATTGATCATGGCTTGTCCTACATCACTGTTGGGGTCTCCCTGCCAGATCTTAGGTATCCTGTACTTCTGGGCTGTAGGGGGGTCTGGCATGTGGTCTATGATCATGCTCAGGATTGCTTCGTGGAGTGGCGCCTTCTCAACTAACTCCCTAATATCACCGTCCTGGTACATGGCTACAATATCCGAGAACTTTATCCCTTTCTTCTGGGCAATATCGGTCGTGATACCCCAACGGTCCTTCGCAGAACCAAAGGCAACAGTACCCCCTGTGGGGCTGACCTTCCACCGCCCACGGAAATCTGCCTCTCCATAGAGCTCTATAAGATTATTAAAGTCGCGGATTATTCTAAGGAGCTTCTCTTCCACCTGCTTCGGCGTTAACTTGAGCTCCTTAATTAGACGGTCGATCTTGTTAATGTAAAGAGTCGGTCGCACCCTCTCCTCAAGTGCCTGCCGTGTGACTGTTTCGGTTTGAACCATCACCTCTTCTACCGCGTCGACCACCACCACGCAGCCGTCGATGGCGCGGAGCGATCTAGTAACCCTACCAGTGAAGTCCACGTGGCCTGGCGTGTCAATCAGGTTAATTACGTATGGAGCCCCACCGCGTTCATAGTATAAGCTGATGTTCGCCGCTTTGATGGTCATCTGCCGTTTCTGCTCCTCCTCCAGATAGTCTAGGGCTAAAGCCTGCCCAGCTACGCTGGGTGAGAGGAGACCTGCGGCTGAAAGGAGAGAGTCTGTAAGGGTAGTCTTCCCATGGTCTACGTGGGCAATTATTCCGGCGTTTCTAACATACTTGAGGTTCTGAACTATCTTATGGATCTCTGCAGCTGTCTTGAATTTAGGCATGGATAGTCCTCCCAGATGGGGACTGGAGCAACCATCTATTTCACGGCCCTTTAAAAAAACTTGCGGTCATAACCCTCTAGTTCAGGCTGTTAGAGCCCTGATGTGTGGCCGCTGATCCCAATATGGGATACTGTAAAATGAAGTTGACTTTTCCATCTAAAACTTAGCTGCAAATGGCGTATTCACTTATCCCTGCTAGAAGTATTTCTTCAGCTCCTCAGCCGTTTCTTCGGGTCTCCGCTCAATAACAGGCTCATAGTGAAGCCGCTCCATAAAACCCGTGTCACAAGTGTAGAAGGGGCTTGGAGAAGGTCTCGACATGAGCTTCAAATTTAGAGAATAATACTCAAGATCTTCGCCAATAGGGCCTGAGTAAACTGTCATATTGAAGCTCCTAACCCCCTTATCATGATATCCCTTCAAAATCTTCGACAGTCCCAGGCAGAGATCCGCTAGGTGAGAATCTTTCAGTCCAGATAAATTTGAAACACCTGAGAAGACACCTAAAACCTCAGTGTTACCTTGTGGTGCATAGCTGGCCAACCAAGTCACAGCCCCTGTCTCTCCAACTAGCCTAGTCGCATTCTCCTTCTCCACCGAGACCAAGTCAGACCAGTAGTTGCTCTTATACTTCTCATAGTAAGCCTCGCTCTTTACAAGTAGCTCCTCCACCTGAGAGGTGGGCCACCGGTCAGCTAGAACCTGAAGGTGAGGGTGTATAATGCTAGCCCCAGCTGGGTGCATCTGGTTCCAGCTTATCAGCCCGTAGCGTACATCCGGCTGTTTAACATGAATCCTCATCAAGTATTCTAGACAGACCTTAAAGCAGTCGCTTATCAGCTTTGGCTGGAACTGGTCTAGCCTCAGATAATGCACGCCTGAGAACACCCCGACCGCGTGATGTTCTCCAAACGGGTACAAGTTTGGGAAAAGGCATGCTGAGCCAACTCTCAACTTACCCTCCTGTATCAAGTCTGGAGGGAATTTCGGCGTCTTACTCTCAAGGTTCTCTGGGCAGAAGAAACAGCCTTCTCTGGTCTTCATTATTACTTCCGTAAGCTCCCTATCATGTTTTTCAACCTCCACCGTCTGCTTAACCCTCTCTGTCCGCTTCAAGTTTATCCTACACCGTCTTCCTGTTAGAGGGTCGCTCCTATACTCTACAAGTTGAGTTTCGAGACTAAAATTTGAGAGCGGGCTCAGCAACCTCGCTAAGCAGCTCCTCTTACTGAACTTAACATCACCCATTCCCAATATACCAGCCTAACGTTAGTAGATGTTGCCTATACTGATCAGCTTGACTTCGCCCAGCCCTATAAGCTAACTTGGCTCGCCGCCTAGCATACTACAATACGGTTTAGCGTAATAAACTTGAGGCAATGAGAGGAGGTCCCAGATACGAACCTGCCCCCTCCTTTGTGGGATTTATAATTCCGAGACCTGACCGCGAAGAGCATTCCAACTCTAACTATCTACGGCTTATGGTGGCTCTATTGTGGCGTGGAGTCTCTTCAAATCTTCTTCAGTCTTACCAAGCCTATGCATCAATGCAACAACCAAAGCGTCTAGGAAGATCTGAGCAGCTGTCTCAAATATTGTGCCTAGTGGGGCGAGGGGTTCATGAACGCCCAGGATCTGCCTAGAGAAGTAATCTTTCTTCTCAGCCAGCTTTGTACGCCCACGTATAACCACTGAGTGATCAGCCATCCTGCCCAAAGGGGAATTCGGATAAGATGTTAATGCCAAAATTTTCGCGCCAACTTGCTTTGCAATCTTCGCCGCTGCAACAATCACAGTCGTCGACCCAGACCCCGAGATAGCAAATAAAAGATCGTTCTTCTCCATAGCTGGTGTGATGGTCTCGCCGATAACGTGAACGCGGAAGGTGAGGTGCATAAGCCTCATTGCGAAGGATCGCGCTACTAAGCCGCTCCGACCGGCACCAAGCACCATCACCTTCCTCTCATTATCCTTAGCCTCCAGTAAGATATCAATGAGTTTCGCTATCTGGCTTCGGTCGATTCTCTCCAGAGAGCTTCTAGTCCTCTCTAATATCTCTTCAACTGTTCCGTCGAAGTATCTCAGGGGCAGTTCACCCGCCTGTGGTTTGAGGAGAGATTGAGTTTGCGTATTACTTTGAGACCGCTGGTACACATGTCTCCCCGTTTGAAAACTAGAACAGCTTGGTTTAAAATAGTTTCTATCGAAAAAGCTGGACTCAAGTATGCGTGGTTTCAGCAGTTTTGGGGATCTTGGCTCTTAATATTTTCAAAGCTTCAGATTTAGCTGTCGAAATATCGCCCCTACCATTCACTCCTGCCGCTGTTGCATGACCTCCGCCAATCCCAGCAATCGCTTCCCCTATAGGGGTTGCGACATCGCGGCCAAGATGTAGCCTCGTCTTCTTGTAGAAAGATTCAGTCGACCTGAGGCTAACTCTAACCTCTCCCTCCTTCTCGCCTACCACAACTGAAACATCAGCTCCTAACGTGATCAACCCCCTAGCTGCCGAAGCCTCATGAGAATTGACATGAGAGAAAGCTAAGATCCATCCATGGATATTGTGAAGTTCTACGCGGCTCGCCGCCTTGAGTCTAGCGACTCTTTCAGAGAGCGACATAGGCTGCGTCATTAGATCCAAAGCTTCAGTTACGTCAAAACCTGAGGCAGCCAGGTCAGCTACTATACGAAAGGTTTTAGCGTTGGCTATATGGAAATGTCTAGTCTCATATGCAATCCCAAAGAAGAGCGCCAAAGCCTCTCTTCTACTGAGCCGATAGCCTAGCTGCGTGCAAAGTTCATAGACCAACTCGCAAGTAGACTTTGCCTCCTTATCTATTATCCTTACCTTAGAGAGCGTTAGCGTCTTGTCTTTGGGGGTATGGTGGTCAACAATTATGAGGGTTTTTCCAGACCTCTCCACCTCTTTACCTATCTCCCCCAATTGGTCTAGGGTGCTAGTATCTACGAGGGTGACGAAATCAACTTTATCTAACCGCAACTTATCTACCCACTTGACTGGTGTAACACTCATCAGAAGCTTCGAGACCTGACTGGGTCCATCCACCGCAACAATGTCACATTTGAGACTTGAGTGCAATCTCTTAAAGAGTTTGGAAAGCACATATGCCGAGAAGATAGCGTCTGGATCAGAGTTACGATGACAAATTAAAGCCCCATACCTCGGCTTGGATTTTTCTATAAACCTGCCTAAAGCCTTAACCTGCAATCTAGATTCGCCCCAAGGACTGTTCGAACCTCAGGGCACTTACGAGGCTTGAGCAGGTCTCAACCTTGTCTGAATCTCCTGCTCTAACTCGCGGAGTTTCTCCCTAGTTTTCTCTTCCTGTTTCACGAGAACGCTCAACCGTACATTGAGAAGTTCCTTCCTCTCTGATAGTTCCTTCACAAGCGAGGGTCTATCCTTCTTAATGAGGAGTGCTCCTATAGACTTGAAGACAACAGCGTCATCTGCGAGTTTCTGGAGTTCATCCAAGGCATGGGTGGTGTCTGTCAGCTCGAACTCGACTTGCTGCTTCTGGTTGACTATAATTTGGAGCGTCTGCTGTAGCTGCTGCAACTTTGCAAGTTGCTCCTGAAGGTATGGAGGCACCTCAACAGGCTCACTCATGCTACTCCCACGCATAGTCTCCTAATACTTATATAAGGTATATAATTCCCCTAAACAGAGGATTTATGTCTTCCCCCTTCAATCTCCTCCAAGACCCGTATCAAGCATAAGATCCACCAGCAGTAGGAGTTTAGTGAGGCCCTTAACGCGGAGACATCAGCTGCTTCCACAAGTAAACTTAACACATCATCTTCAACCTTTAAGGCTACTTTAGACCTTTTAGTGGGAAGGCGTTGGATCTCAGGCATCAGAGCCTCAAGGATTATCCTTGCCAAAGCCTCGGAACTAAGGCTCAAGTTGATCTCAGCCATCGCACCGCCCTTCACTTCACATCCCAACCAATAGCTCTCAGAGTTATCGATGGACCTACCTCCTCTTTACTCCTTGAGGAGAAGAAGGCAAGTCGCGGCACCCCTGAATCCTCCATTATCTGGAGAAAGACCTCGGAAGTTGAAATAAACTCTTCTGAGACCAGTTTCGCGTTAAATATTTGGCTCAAAACTTGCGCCAACCTCTTAAGCCAAGGCTTCTGAGGTTTTAAAATAACCAGCATAGTGGGTCTACGCCTAGGCATCTGAGCAACCTTTCGATAGTCGCGGCGTAGACGATAACCTTTTACATACAATATCGGTGGGACTGCCGTCAACTTGGCGTCTCCTACCCGGTAAAACCTTATGCATCCAACTCCGCCCCTCCAACTTTCAATTACAATAACATTGCTAGCCTCGAGTCTGTTAGCGTACTCCGCCAACCCTTTCATGTTGAGCTTTCCACGGGTGACTCTGATAGAGCCAGGTATGACGGCGTGCAAATCTCGCATCATTGTCCTAGCTGGGGGAGCGGGGTCCCTTGAGCTTGTTATGATTAGGTTACAGCCCAGAACCATAGTCCTTCAGGTATCTGTTGGACGTCAACAGCCCTTGCAATAAGTCTATCTCTGCGAACTACTAAAGCTTCAGTAGAGTTCTCTCTCTTCAAGCCTCTGCTGAAGTTTCCCTCTAATCTTTAAGCTCAACCCCTCCTCCGGCGGGGTCTCCTCTATTCTAGTGACCTTCTTGACAGTCAAACCGCAGAGACCGTTAGTTAGCAGCCGATTTCTGACACAAATTGCATACTTGCAGGTAGCTCCATCACAGAGGTCATCCGCATATTTACAGTAAACTTCCCTACCTTTCCACTGCATAGCTTTTTGGCTACATCTAAAAGATTCACACCTCGGAGAACATTTTTTAGGTTCCAAATCGGAGCCTCCATCAGTGTATATAAAAGTTAAAGTGCTTGTTTGGGGATGGTAGTGAAAATTTAGATACACATCCATGTTATTTAATCTATCGGTAACTGCCCTACTGGTTCACTCGAGGATAATTCAAGGCATCAAAATATGTTAGTAGAGGGATAGATTTGAGGCACGTATTAAAAGTAGCGAGTTACGTCGACAGGGAAGGTTTTATCTACTGCTCAGGTAAGCGAGGCATAGCCCCTGTGCCCCTTAACTTCCCCCTCACATGCCCATTCTGCGGAAAAATCTTCCACAGTGGTGGGGATATAAAGTTCGTCCTCACATACGAGATCATATAACCCAACCTGAACTCAGCATTTTCGACTTTTGAAGCGACCAGACTTTTCGCCATTAATGTTCAGATACAAAAAGTTCACATTACACAAAGAGAGTTCCAATTAAAGTTCTCGGTGGCTGTGTTCGCTCTACTTCCAGATTAGCTTGCTCATCAAAATTGTAGCTCCGACCTGAAGAAAGGTTGAGTAAGCGATTATGAGCTTGAAATCCACCTCATAAAGTATCCCGACAACAACCCCGCCAATGAACCAAGCTAGACCGAATAGTGCATTAAAGATTCCATAAGCCGTCCCTCTCATCTCGGCATCTACCAGATCGGCTACAGCTGCCCTTTGTACTGTTTCTTGAGCGCCTAATACTATACCGAAGAGCGAAGCCGAGATCAATAGCGTTTGTGGTGTTACATTTAGAGCCACTATTGGAACTAAGGCTGCTGTGGGAAAGGCTAAGCTTACAATCTTCAACCCATACCTGTCATAGAGAACCCCAAATAATAATCCGCTTAGCGCGTCTACCGCCTGAGCCAAGAGGAATATGATGGGGATGAACCAGTCTGGAAATACCCCATGCGATCTATATAAGATGAAAGCTATACTCATGAAGCCAGCGGTACTCAGCGTTATTGAGGCTGTATAGACCCAGTATGCTCTATACAGACCAGTGCGCCTCGCTTCATCCCCTCTTCTCGACGGGATTTCTTGTCTCTTGTAGAAGCTGTATGCTGCAGAAAGCGTCAATATGGCGAGTGCAGCAGGTATGCTGAATAAGAGGAACGCCATACTGTACTGGTTGTAGGTAAAGAGCACCAACGAGGCGATCGTCGGACCTGCGACCGCTCCAATTTGATCCAAAGCTTCATGTATACCGAAGGCTTTTCCTCTTCCAAAATCCTTTGAGACTACGGAGATTATGAAATCTCTCGAAGGAGTTCTGACAGCCTTCCCAAGCCTCTCAACAATAATGAGTAGCGCCGCCAACTGCCAGCTCCCACTGAAGGCTAACAAAGGTACTGCAAGTAGGTTTAAGAGATAACCTATGATTGTGAGAGCCCAATACCCCCTGGTTACATCTGCCAGTCTACCAGACACAAGCCTGAAACCATAACCGACAAAATCGCCGAGCCCTATCACTATGCCTAGAACGGCTACTGGTGCCCCCAATATTGCTGTTAAATATACCGGTATGATTCCTCTGGCTCCCTCATATGTGACGTCGGCAAAGAGGCTAACTACGCCCATCAGGATAATAACCAAAAGGGCGTTCCGCCTAGTCACGTCACAAGTCTTCAACTTATAAACGTCTCTCCTAGTTTATGCAACTAGTTTAGAGATTAGAGTAGTTCCGCAGGTAGATAACACATTTGGGGCATTAATCAGAAAGCGAGGTTCTCGACCTACTGCTCTACAGGAATCTGCCACTTCCTCTACTAGCCTACGTGATGTTTTTGAGGCGAAATAGTAAAGGTGACTTACCCAGCTGTTGCAGTCGCTTGAACCGAAACCCTTTAGGATTACCCTCACACCAAGGATTGCGCTGACCACCTTGGAGATTCGACACTCTACCCTACTATCCGCCTCTAATGGCGACGCTTACTATACGTGACCTCTCAGAGGCTAGGAGATAGTCGATATGCCAGTGCAGTCTCTTAACACGATTAAGGCATCTTGCTGCCCTGCCTTTAACCCCACGGAGGGCGGGGCTGACGTAGACATAGTAACCTTTTGGGAAACAGTTTTCGCCGAGGCGCACAACCCGTAATTTGTAGGGGGTCTGAGGTAGATTACCAAAATATATGACCCCTTACCCTTTAGGAGACTACTCGAGTGATTGACCTTCATAAGTACTCCGCGTAGTTTTATATCTGGGGGCAGCATCTATTATTAATAATAATTCGGGGGTAACTACATGTGTTGTAAAACTCCAGAAGAGAAGAAAAAAGCAAAGAAAAAAGGCTACTACCAGGGCAAAGAGGTCAAGGCTGGGAAGACTGCTTAAGAAGGAATCGGGGGAGGCATCTTCCATCCACTCTAGGATCGAAATCTTCTAAGTCGTCAACCTTTAATGGGATACAGATCCTCGAGACAACCCCATGAAGCGAGTACGGTAGTCTGAGTAGGCGCATCTCACCGCTGGTAACCCACTCATCAATTGGGTACTCCGCAGAGAACTCTTTAGCAAGCCTCTTCCTCTCTGCCCAACCCATATTCGTGGCGTCCTCGTTTTGCACCGTTAAGTGGAATCCTCTGCCTGAGTAGGTTACTTCAACTAGACCGTACCTCCTCTCTAACTTTTCGTATAGTTGGCGAGTTCGGCCCCTGATAACTTTGAACTCGTACATGCAAAAGCTTAGGCCTTGGTGTTTCCTCATCCTATCTTCGATGTTGCCGTGGTAGGGGCAGTGGATGTTCTCTGGATCTAGGTCGAAGGCTAGCTCTTGACCCTTGAATTCCTTACACTTCCAACAGTCTCGGTAGCTCTTCGGGCATCTGCGGCAGTTCTCTAGTTCGCCGCCGTAGAGGTTTCGGTCGTAGTAGACGCTTTCGGGGAGATATTGGAGTATATAATTCTTCACTTCGCTTAGGTCTTGATACTCGTCGATAATGATCGTATGGTTTTTCAGTTTCTCATAGTTGGGCGGGTAGATCCCAGTGTGTCTCCCTATCACCAAGGCGAACACTGTATTTCGCCTATTCTTGAACCTCTCTTCTAAAAGCCTTAGAGCGAATTCTTCTTGGTAGAATCGTCTCCGCTCCTCTATGCTAGAGTATCTCATACCCTTAGGTAACCTATAGTGTCGTGTTGGCATATTCTCAGATCCGGGTGAGTTGTAGGCTCAAGGGATAAAAGGACCAGTCCATATTTTGGGTGGGGTTACATATAAGAATAATCGGCAGTCTACTCTAAGGTAATATGCCCAACTTTAAGTTAAAGAAAGAGGTTTCAAAAATATCCATGTAAATGCTTTGAGCTTCAACGAGGTAATAAAGCTGGAGAAACTCAGCCTACCCTTATATCGCAAGTGGTGTAGTTGATGCGAGTAATTATTGACGCACATATACATTCAAAGTATAGTCGTGCTACAAGCCAAAATATGGACATTCGCTCTATAGCCCGCTTCGCCCAGATCAAAGGTCTCACAGTGGTTGGTACTGGAGATTTCACTCACCCAAAATGGCTGGAGGAGATAAAGGAAGCATTGGAAGAGAACCCTCCTCACAGCGGGCTCTACAAACTAAAAAAGAGTGAGGAAGCAGGGGTTTATTTTATACTGACAGCTGAAGTCTCCACAGTCTTCGAGTTTGAGGGAAGGGGCAGAAAGGTTCACCATGTTATCTGGTGCCCTAATATTGAGATTGCTGAGCAGATCAACGACTCTCTCTCCAACTATGGTTCCCTCACGGATGATGGAAGACCAACCCTAACCATATCGGCACCCCAACTAGTGGAGGAAGTCTTAAACATCTCCGGCGGTAATTTTATCTTTCCAGCCCACGCTTGGACACCCTGGTTCAGCATCTTCGGAGCCTTCAGCGGCTTCGACAACGTCGAGGCGTGTTATCAAGATAAAAGTTCAAGGATACACGCCTTAGAAACTGGGCTCTCATCAGATCCTCCGATGAACTGGCGGGTTAGCTCCCTCGACCGTCTAGCCATAATATCCAATTCTGACTGCCATAGCGCTTGGCCCTGGCGTCTAGGTCGAGAGGCAACAGTCCTCGAGCTGGAGGAGTTAAGTTATCTAAAAATAGTAGAAGCAATTAAATCGAAGGATCCTAAGCGGCTACTCTTCACAATAGAGACAGACCCGGCTTATGGTAAATATCACTGGACGGGTCATAGAAACTGTAATGTCTCGATGCCCCCGGAGGATGCTATACGGCAAGGTGGCAGATGTCCTGTCTGTGGGGGGCGGATGACTAAAGGTGTTCAGCAAAGGGTAGAGGAGCTTGCCGATAGGCCTCCTGACTATAGACCAAAAGGCGCACCCGGCTATGTTCACCTCCTACCCCTCTCCGAGATAATCGGAGCGGCCATAGGGGCTGAGAGCCCGGCAAGCCAGAGGGTCTGGGATCAGTATAACCTCTTAATCGAGAAGTTCGGTAACGAATACAACGTGCTTCTAGATGCCACCACAGAAGAGCTAAGTCGAATAGTAGGCCCCAAGGTTGCAGACTTGTTAAGTAGGATGAGGGAAGGTAAGCTAAAGGTCATCCCCGGGTATGATGGTGTATATGGGCGGCTTGAACTTGGAAACGGCTTCATTAAAGCGCCAAAAAGGAAGACTAAAGGCGGCAGAACGTTGCTTAGTGACTTCCTTTAGCCCTCTCCATAATTGGAGCGCATTAAATGTGGAGTGGAGTTGTCATCTATCACTGTTTGCCAACCATCTTTCAATAAAGATTACAATGTTCGGAGCTGGCAGGTGAGGTTTGGTTACCTAAAAGCCCCTTTCAAAGCTGGGGGTCACCTAAATTTTTATATTTAGGCGGCATGGAGAATCTTAAACCGGTCGGTGAGTAGTTAGAGGGTGGCTTGACTTGGCTCTAGAGGTTATCAAAAATATTCGGATTATTGAGGAGAAGGCTCGAAAGATAATCGAGGAAGCTGATATGAAGGCTGCAGAGATCAGGAAGCGTGGCGAGGTTGATGCTGATATTGTTAAGAGAGGGTTGATCGAAGAGGCACAGCGTCAAAGCGAGGCAGCTCTCAAGAAGGCAGAAGCGGATATCGATCTTAAAGTAAAAGCGTTATTAGAGGAGGCAAGGAAGACTATCGCAGACTTCTCAGAAAAGTCTTCTAAAAATATGGGCAAGGCTGTTAAGATGGTTATGAGCGAAGTACTGGGGGTCGCACTTTAATGTCTACACTTGCTCTATCCAAAATTGAAGAGGAGATCCTAGCCGACGCTCAAGAGGAGGCAAATCGGAGAATCCAAGAGGCTGAAAAAGAAGCCGCAGCCATAATCGAGAAGGCAAAGGCTGAAGCGCAAAGGAAAGTCGAGGAGATAAAGGCAAGAGTTCAGGAGCAGATAAAGATCCTTGAACGTAAGAAACTGAGCGAAGCGAGGCGTAAAGCAGCCCTCGCAGTTCTCGAGGAGAAGAATACGCTGATCGATAAGGTATTTAAAGAAGCCTTAAAACGGGTCAGAGATCTTAAAACTGAAGATGTTGAGAAGAGTGCCAAATACCTCCTTGAGGAGGCGATTAAAAGTTTCGGATCCGGAGACCTAAAACTTCAGGTGAGCAGCAAGGAGCGTAAAGTCTACGAGAACGTCATCAAAAGCCTGAACACTCCGAGGGGCGTGACAATAACTTTAGAAAAGGATCCACTACCTTCCAGCGGGGGGTTCATTATATCCACGGCAGATGGCCAAATTAAGATCGACAACACCTTCGAGACAAGGCTTGAGTCCGTCTCACGAAGTTTAAGGAAAGAGGTCGCCGCGATACTCTTCGGGCAGGTAACCTAGTTTCGAGAGAGCGGTCTTACATACTCCTACGGGTTGGAGCTCCTCCAAGGTAAATGTCGACTTAAATTCTAGAGTAGGATCTTCCTGCCGAATGTTAAGTAACCGGTATGCGCGATCATAAGTGTCTCAGGGCGAGTCTGCCCCCTCTTGACCTGATATCTTCTCATCAAGGTCTCAACTGTCTCGATGGCTGTGAAACCGCTGGTCTCCATAGTCTCAACAGTCTTGATCGACTGATCTATGGTGGGGCTGAAGGAGGCGAGTAGTCCACTTCCCCTCAGAGCTCTGTACGCGGGGGCCACAGCCAACCAAGGGGTGGCCATATCGAGAACCACCGCATCCACCTCGCTCTCATCTATGCCTTGGGTTATATCCTTAAACTTTAACTCTACATAATCGGTGAGGCCGAGGCGTTCTATATTCCTCCTAGCCACTTCTAGAAACTCCTCTCTAACCTCGTAACTGTACACTCGACCTGTAGGTCTTACGTGGTTGGCCAAGAAGCTTGTGAGCGCGCCGCTCCCAGCCCCGGCCTCTACAACCAGAGAGCCTGGTTTAATATCGGCGTTGACCAAGATTATGGCCATATCCTTAGGGTACATTATCTGGGTTCTCCGCGCAATCTTCTGAACATAGTCGTTCATAGTGGGCTTCAACACCATGAACTCCACATCGGCGCTACTCTTTACCCGTGTGCCGAAGCTCTGTCCTATCAACGCGTCGAACTGAATAAATCCCCGGTGGGTGTGGAAGACTTCACCCCTCTTCGCCTTCACTAGGTAGGTTCTCTTCCTGTCGAGGTATAGTAGGACATAGTCTCCTTCCTCGACGAGGTTTCCCCCCCTCAACCTAGTAGCCCCCACTATAGCACAACCTCACAAAGTTCTCGATGATTAGGTGTCCATCATTGTTGCCATTCTTCTCTGGGTGGAACTGGACCCCGAATTGCGGTTTCCACTTATGTTTAACCGCTTGTATTTTGCATTGTTCCGAGCTTCCATAATTCTCTAGGATGTTAGGTAAACTGAACAGTTCGAATATGTGGTCTTCGTAGACGATCAGCTTGGATCGTGAAGGTGCGAGAGGATAGCTTTTATGGAATTGTATCGAGGTTAGTCCTACTTCCGGTGTTTCCATCTTCCTGATCCTAGCTCCATAGCAGTATGCCATGATCTTGAGCCCTAGGCAGATAGCCAACAGCGGTTTAGTTAAGTTGTTGAGAAGATGTTGATACTGGTTCAAAGTCTCCGAGAGGTCTCTATGAGGTATGGCTCCACCTGAGATGATGACCCCAGAATGTTCCCATTCACTTGCCGCCCCAGGCAGACTTTGAATATCTAGTTCAACTCCTAAATCTTCGAGGCACGCGGTAAGTTCGCCCGAATACTGGCTCTTGTTATCTAGAAGTAGAATTTCCAACCAGATCAGCCATCTAATTTTTCAGCTGTTTCGCGGCATATTTCTCCACAGCCCTCTTCATCCTCTCCATGGCGGTCTCCAGTTTGTCTCTGGCGCAGGCGTAAGAGATTCTAGTATGGCCTTCGCCAGCCTTTCCGAATGCCACGCCGGGGCTCACAACAATGTGTGCCTCTTGTATGAGATACTTTGTGAACTGTAACGAGTCATTCGTCAGGGCTGAGACATCCGGGAAGACGTAGAAGGCACCCTTCGGGGTTGGGCAAGTCACGTTAGGCATATCTTCCAAAGCTTCGAGGACTAATCGTCTTCTATCCCGGTATTCCCTCAGCATCTCTTCGACGGTCTTTCTCGGCCCCCGTAGGGCGGCCAAGGCTGCCTTCTGGGATATGGAGCTGGCGCATACGTTTATGGCACCTCGAATCTTCAGTACCTGGGAGATAACCTTTGGGTCGGCGGCTAGGTAGCCTACCCTCCAGCCTGTCATCGCGTAGGTTTTAGAGAAGCTGTTGACTATCAATGTTCTCTCAAGACATTGGTCGAACTGGGCGACACTCATAGCCTCGGCGCCTTCGTAGGTGAAGGCGTCGTAGACCTCATCTGAGAGGATGTATATCCCCTTGTCTGCGGCTAGGTCGGCGATCCCTTTCAACACCTCCCTGCTATATACACCGCCAGTAGGGTTGCTGGGGCTGTTAACTATGATCGCTTTGGTATTCTCTCCAACCCTGCTCTCTATCGCTTGGAAGTCCCAGTCGAGGGTCTCCTTGTCGACAGGTACGAAGACAGGCCGTCCTCCAGCAATCTTTATGGCTGAGATGTATGGTGTGTAGCAGGGGTCAGGTACTATGACTTCTTCGCCCGGGTTGACTAGGGTCAGAAGAGCTGCAGCATCCGCTTCCGCGCCTCCCGAGGTCACTAGGACTCCCTCCTCCGGGTTTACCTCTAAGCCCTTTCTGGCGCGCAAGTCTTCGGCGATAGCTTCTCTAAGTTCCAAGATGCCTCTCTCCTCGGTGTAATGGGTAAAGCCTTCCCTAGCCGCCTCCTCAGCCACCTTAACTATATGTGGCGCTGTGGGGAAGTCAGGTTCTCCAACGTTCAAGTAAATGAGATCACTGTATCCAAGTTGCGCTGCATAGTCTCTGATCGCACGATAGAGCGGTCTATCTATGCTCTTAACCCTTTCAGCCAGCTCTTTCACCTGAGATCACTCAACCCTTTCGAATCCAGAATACGTTAAACTATTCATCTTATAACCTTTAACAGGCGGTGAAAGCTTCTCAGGTGCTCAGCTTAGCACCCTAGTGGGCGGCATTTGAATTTCGGTGAAAAGAATTAATATAAACTTAGACTGTTCGGTCTGGTGGAGTTATGCTTTGAAGAAGCAGGTTGTTTAGGAGCGAACCATAAGATAATTGTAAACTGGTTATGAAGAGTGTGAAGGGCAGGATCAGGGTGGAGAAACAGTTCACTGAAAAAGGAGAGAAGTAACCCCTCAGGCGCGCTCGGATTTCCATCTTCAAACCACCATTCGCTATTAAGACTTTTCTCAGTAAGATCCCCTGCCTATCTTCAATAGGTGTAAACATATCACACTTAGCCGACCAATTAGCTTGGTCAAGCTTTAGATGCTTCTGGCGATCAAAACTCGGCTTCGTCTTTGTCGCCCATAGGCGGGGTTAAATTCATTAGAAACTCGAAACTACTCAGTAACAGCTATGCCAACCAACCTACCTCCCATCTGTGCGGAGCTTGAGAAAAAGTATAGGGCAGCCCGCTCCTTACCTGAGAAGATAAAGGCGCTGGAGGAGTACATCAACTCTATCCCAGAGCATAAGGGAACCATGAAGCTCAGGGCCCACCTCAAAACTAGGCTTGCAAAACTGAGGGATGAACAAGAGGAGGCCCGTAAGCGCCGCAAGGCTCTAGGCGGCGGTAGAACCCCCTACGACATTGATAGGGAGGGCGCCGCTCGCGTTGTACTTCTGGGTCTAACCCAGAGCGGCAAGAGCGAGCTATTAAAGGCTCTGACCAATGTCGATGTTGAGGTTGGCAGTCACCCTTACACCACCTCTGTGCCAGTGGCCGGGATGATGGATTTTGAGGACATCCAGATACAGATCGTTGAGGCGCCGGCGTTAATGGAGGGTGCCGCTGAAGGCAGAGCTTGGGGGCTCTCAGTTTTGGGGCTTGCACGAAACTCTGACGGCATCATACTCCTCATAGATGGAAGCAAAGATCTCTCGGAGCAATTGAATCTCATATTAGGTGAGCTTGAGGCCGCGGCAATCTATCCAGAGAGTGAGAGGACCTTTGGGGTAGAGATAGAGCGGACTGGGGGTGGGGGGATTAAGGTCTTCTCAACCAGTGGCAGGTTCGTTGGTGGCGTCCATAAGATCCCTGAGATCCTAAGGAACTCAGGGATAAACAACGCACTGGTCAAAATCTGGGGCGAAGTTGACGAGGAAGACCTGAAGAAAGCCATCCTGCAACATGCTGTTTTTAAACCGTTTATGGTGGTTGTGAATAAACTGGACCATACGCCTCCAGCTGCATTGATGGACGACTTCGTCAGGGAGGTGGGTGATAGATTCGAGACTGTAGGGGTGTCAGCGAAGACCGGGATGAATATTGAGCTGCTGAAGCATAAGATCTTCAGCTTTCTGGGTATACTACGAGTGTACACCCGCCGACCAGGTCAGCCTGGATGTGATAAACCCTTCATCCTCAGAAGGGGCTCGAAGATAATTGACCTTGCCGCAGGGATACATAGCGACTTCGAGAGACGGTTTAGGTTTGCGAGGATCTGGGGGCCGTCAGCAAAGTTTCCCGGTGAGAGGGTTGGCGCTGATACAGAGCTGAGGGATGGTGACATAGTCGAGATTTATATGAGATAGACCAGCCTTTTACTTGTGATGGCGAGGTGCTGATGGAGCAGCGCAAAGTTACAGCCGTACTCTCAGGCAGAAAGGTCTGTGTGCAAGATCTGGCCTCTGGCCAAATTCTCCTCGAACGAGGTTATGGAGATAAAATTGGAAATAGTATAGAATTAGCTCCGTATGAGGCGTTATACCTCCTCGCTGAGGGTTGGCTTGATGTGTTAGATGAGGAGACTGGTGAGAAAGTTGCCTTCAAGGAGTTGCTCGATCTTTACCGTAGCAAGGATAGAAGAATTTGGGCAAGATACCTCATCTATAGAGACCTACGTGAGAGGGGATATGTTGTAAAGTCGGGTTTCGGTTTAGGCGTGGACTTTAGAGTCTACGAGAGAGGCACCTACGGTAAAGAGGCTGCACAGTACATCGTTTACGGTGTATTCGAAGGCGAGCCCATTTTAGTAGGTGACATGGCGAAAGCTCTGAACTACTCAAGCAACCTGAAGAAAGAGATGATACTGGGGGTTATTGAGAGGAGGGGCGAGATAGTTTACTACTCTCTCTCCCAATTCAACCCATAACTCATACAGGTAAGATACCAAACTGTTCGAAAAAACTTATAAACTTCGAACAATAAATTTATAGATGAAGATTCTTCTTAGAGGAGAGAAAGTTAATGGCGAAGAAGAAGAAAGCAGCAAAAAGTAAAAAGTAAATCGAGTTAAGTTCTTCCCTTTTTTCCTAATTACCACGCAACTCATTTATCCCCACATTTTAATCTCTCACAAATCACCTCCCCAGTTTAGTTGATGGCGGCCTCACTTTTCTATTGTGGGATTGCGAGGAAGGTCGGGGCTGGGTCTTCAGGGTTGATGAATCCTCGAACTTTAAAATCGAATCGCCCCAGACTCATCGATAACGTTCCATCCCTGAGATTGTGAAGCTTCATATTTTTCTTCTTCCTACGCAGACTTGAGCCTATTATCAACTCTAACGGGTAGTTGTTATCTTTCCAACTCTCAACATCTACATCGCTGGGGTAAAGGTCATGGTAGGGATACTTGCCTATACGAGTGTGAGAGTGGAACATACCCAAAAACTCTAGACCCATCAGTTGAGATTGAAGTCGTTCCACTCTACTCAAAAGACGAGGTTGCCAGACTAACCCAGAGTCCCCCCTCCTTTTTACCACTTGAAGTGGGAAAGCTAGGAGGCAGCCGTAACTGTCGCCACAGCCATTCTTACCAAAGAGGATGCCTGCGACCTCTCTGGGATAGGCCTCAACGGTTGAGAAGATCATTGTGGCGAGTGCATCTTTATGAATTCTGACCATCTTATGAGACTTGCGTCCCACGCCTTCCACCTTAGAAACCTGGCTCTGAAACGCTAGGTCTCTTGGCGATATGGGTTTTCATTTTCAGCGACTTTATTTAAGCATTAAGTATCTAAAAGTAACT
Source organism: Candidatus Bathyarchaeia archaeon (assembly GCA_038883335.1). Lineage (NCBI taxonomy): Archaea > Thermoproteati > Candidatus Bathyarchaeota > Bathyarchaeia (SeqCode) > Bathyarchaeia archaeon. The sequence continues at coordinate 41,391 of JAVZMI010000003.1, read as the reverse complement.
AACAAGATTGAGCTACTAGACGTGGAATACCCCCGCGAGGTAGGGGAAGTTGTATAATGAGCCGTCTTCTCTCTCTATTTTTTAAATAGAAATGTCTTAAAACTTAAAAAGGCTCACTAGAAGCCATCCAAGTTATCTTAAAAAGAGAAAATTTGGCACTTAAACTTGGAAATACCTGGTTTTTGAGACATATTTATTATTAAAAAATAAAATTACCGCTTTTTTCAATATAAAAGCTCCATTTTTCATATTTAATCTAAGCACATGGTTGCCGATCAATCACGTTTACTAAGCAGACTTGCCTTGTGGTGCTCGTCCGTGCAGCTTGAGGGTAGCGTGGCTGAATCTTTCTTTATCTCTACACCGATAGTCCCTTCAACCTCTCGGCTTACTGGGCTGCTTGAGCCTTTATAGTATAGCTGGGCGTATTTACACACTTCACAGATATAGGCGTCGAAGCGGTGACCCTTCGTTCCAGAGCCCAGCATCTCTACTTGCTGTCTGAATATCCTACTAGAACCACAGCTTGGACACTTTGAGGGGGCGATTCTTTTTGGCAACTTCAGGTCTCCCCTGTTTCACTTAGCTTTTTCCTCAGGTAGTTTGTGACATCCGTAAGTTTAACCTCTAACTCATGTCTCTCACGCATATCCCTAACCTTAACCACTCCTCGCTCCTCCTCTTTAGTTCCTGTTATTAACACAAAAGGTACTTTCAAGCTATCGGCGTGCTCTAGTTGTTTTGTTAAAGATCGTCCTTTCAAGTCATAATCTGTGGAGATACCTTCAGCTCTTAACCGTTGAGCCAGTCTCAAAGCTGCACTGCGCACTGAGGACAGAGGGGTAACTATGTAGACTTGAGGCACTCTGGATACATTTGATATGAGTCCCGTCTTTTCAAGGGAGAGCATCAACCGCTCAATGCCCCCAGCTGCTCCTGTAGCGTGGACTTCCCTGCCGTAGGTGGTGCATAGGGCGTCGAACCTGCCGCCGCCTACAAGAGCACCTACCTCCTCGCAGTTCTTGTCGAATACCTCAAAGACCATGCCGTCATAGTAGCCTATCCCTCGGACTATACTCATATCGAATGTGCAACGGTCAATCTTCCCTAGTGCCTCAATGGAATCTTCAATTACCGCCAAGTTTTCTATGCCTTCCTCAAGTCTCGGGCTCTTAGTAACGAGCTGAAGCAGCTCTTTTGAGACCTCCTCTACCCCTCCATTTATCGACGCAAATTTCAGAACTGCCTCAATCTGCTGCTTTGAGAGTCCTATTCCAACAAGCTCAGATTCTACCTCGGTCCTCGATTGTTTCCTAAATTTGTCGACAATTCGTAGCACATTTTCCAGTCGTCCAGGTGTGTGTATTCCAAGTTCAGTGAGTAAGCCTTCTGCAACCTTACGGCTACTGATTCTCGCCTCAACATTCTTCAGTCCTAGTGCCTCCAAGATGTCGAGGCTTAAAGCAATAACTTCAGCGTCAGCCTCCGCCAAGGGGCTCCCAAATATTTCTGCATCCCACTGATAGAAGCACCTGTAGCGGCCGAACTGTGGTTCATCGTAACGCCACATGTTTGAAAAGGCGCAAAGCTTCAGGGGTAAATGCCAGTCAGGGTGGTTTGCTACCATCCTCGCTAGCCCCACTGTGAGGTCGAAGCGTAGCCCTTGTTTTCGCCCAGCTTTATCCTCAAACCAGTAGATCTCATCCCTTATGCTGGGGCCGCACTTTGCTTCCAGTGTCTCGAGGTTCTCGATTGGAGAAGGTTCTACCAACCTAAAGCCATACAGCCTGAGAGTTTCAAGTATCCGTTTCGAAACCCAAAGCCTCACAGCCATCTCCTCGGCTTCGATGTCTCTCATCCCCCGGGGAACCGTAAAGTGTAACTTTGACATATTCACACCTCACGCAGTCAGCTATGTTTGAGCCTTGTACACACTATAGCGTTACTGTTAGGTAAAGGTTTCACTACTTGGCTGCGTTACAGTTCAATTTTTCTATTATCTTTGCAACCATAGATGTTAAATTGGGGGTATGGCAGATTCGTTTGAGTAAAAACATAGTAGGACTGGGTTTGGAATGGGCCCTGAACCTACGAATATTTTAAGGCAAGCATGATGAGGACTCCTAAAATTAACGTGAGGAGCTGCAGTATGGACTTCTTCGGGTGTACCTCCTTATGTAGTTCAGGCACAAGATCAGAGCCTGCCACATAGATGAAGCCTCCCGCAGCGAAGAGCGTCATGACGACTATTAACCCCTCAATATAGGTAGTTAAGAGTAATGCAGTAACAGCGCCGAACATCGCTGTTATAGCAGTTAAAAAGTTTAATGCCAGCGCCTTTGACTTGCTCAACCCGGCGTGCACCAGAACGCCGAAGTCACCTATCTCTTGAGGTATCTCATGTAATATGACTGCGAGAGTTGTTGCGCCCCCTACATGTACACCCGCCATATAACTCGAGCCGATGATTAAGCCGTCGATGAAGTTATGAACGCCGTCCCCGACCAAATTCATAACTCCTAAAGGGTGTGGATGTGCCTCTGAAGTTGGTATGTGGCAATGTCTCCAACGAATCAGTTTCTCAACTACGAAGAAGGTCACTATCCCAACCAAGATGTAGAGTGACATCTCAAGTCTAAATCCCGCCTGCTCGATGACCTCCGGCACCAAGTGAATCAAGGCACCCCCAAAGAGTCCTCCTACAGAAAGGGCGACCAAGTAAAGGAGAACTTCACTAAGGTGCCTCTGGCTTAAGGAGACAGTGAAGATGCCAATAAGCGAAATGAGGCTCACAGCTAACACGCCTAGGAGGCTGTAAAGCCAGGTGTAAGGGTCTATCAAGTACCCGAGAGGAGGAGTGTTGTGAGGATAGGAATCGAGGTGTTCAAGCGGGGTTAAGCCCATCAAAAGCAATACCATGACTGGACTTCCCGCTCTACCCAAATGGATTCCCCTAACGCCAGAATTATTATGTTTATGACGTTTTATTAATAATTTTTATATATAAACTTATAATTTTGCTATTAATTTGGTGAGCTAGAGTGGCGAACATCAGTATATCGATAAGCGGCAAGATGCTTGAAGAGCTGAATGACATTGAAAGAGAGATGGGCTTCTCTGGGAGATCCGAAGCGATCAGGGCAGGAGTCAGGATGCTCCTGGCGGACGTTAGAGAGAAGAAAGCATTGACTGGCAGAGTTAAGGGGGTGCTTCTACTCATTCACGATCATGTGGCTGAGGACTTTGTCACAAAGTTAAAGCACAACTTTCTGGACGTGATCTACACCCAACTTCACAACCGTTTCAGGGAGGATAGATGCTTAGAACTATTCATATTAGATGGAGAAGCGGATAGGATAAGAGAGCTTACAAATTCACTCCAAAGAAGTGGAAAAATAGAATATGTTAAACTGATTATAGCCTAGGTTAAACCAAGCTACTGCGCTGTCAGCTTACCTGCCGGCATCACACTTACTTGATAATCCCGAGCGTGGCGTTAGTCATCTTTATCGACCTATCTGCATCCGAGAGATTCATTGAGGCTCGGATGGCATCCACATTCTCAGGGATCACGTCTGCCTCTTGATGGACTGCTTGGAGATAGTAAAGGTCGCCATCAATCACGGTGACAGATTCACGCCATACGCAGATCTCATAAAGGTCTTCTCTAGGTCTCCCTAGATCCCTCGCATAGTCGAAAAGGTCAGCCGTCGAACCTAAACCGTCACTCTTACTAACGAGAATGATTCTTGTTGTATCCTCTAAAACTTTAACCACATCCTCCGCAGTTGCAGTGGTCTTAAGAGAAGCCATGACAGCGTGAACATGCATGTATGTTGTAGGTACCTTCACAGCGATGGTTACGAAGGGCAGGTGGGGAAGGACCGTGTTGACATCTGGCGCGTGGTGGGATGGAATCTTTGTGGGGTCGGGAACTATTGCGTCGATGGGCCCCCGCTTTGTGTCCTCGGGGTCAGCTCCTCGCCTGACCACTGTGGCGGACGCCTTCTTTATGCCGAATGCTTGATCTACGGCATGCAGAGTTCTGCAAAAGCCGGTGGTATTGCAGGATACACACCGGATATACTTTGCACCTAACGCCTTAGCGAAGTTGCATTGTGCCACGAATGAGACCTCGGCTACTTTCTCCTCCTCGCCTCCTTCAAAGATCGCCCTTATGTTCTGTCTTTCATAAAGTTCAGCCTTATTCTGCTCACCAAGCCCCCCTGGGGTTGCATCTACAATTATGTCTACATCCTTCATCAGGTCGAGAATAGTGCCAGCCGAATCAACTCCGGATTTCTCAAATTCTTTGAGCGACTGCTCAGTCGCCGCATAGACCTTGTATCCTTTCTTGAGTGCCACCCGAGCCTTATAGTCAGGCTTAGTTTTAACTACCCCCATAAGTTTCATATCTGGCTGCGCATGAACAGCGTCGGCAACTCTCTTGCCAATGGTGCCAAAACCATTAACCCCTACCTTAACAACCAATTACTTACCCTCCAGTAATAACCTATCTCATCCAGCCTTTTTAATCTACCCTCCGAATTAGGACTATGGGGTAATGGTCGACGGCCTCCAGCATCTCCCATGTCACACCAGTCAGACCCACCCCGAACCTCTCAGCCATCTCCCAGACTGTCCGCCCAGAACCGTGGCCCCTGATTTGGTGTGAATATTCCGCTAAATCAAGAGCTTCATCAGCATGCAGCCGGCCAAGAGGGTAGACGGCTTTAGGTGTCGACCTAGGTTTCATCTTGAAAAACCTGCCCATTAGGTAGGTTAAGAAACCTCCCCCTGAAAAGATGCCTTCAAAGTTGACATACGTGGGCGAGAGGTGGAATCCTCTCAACGAGTAGGTCTTATCCGAGTCTGTGATGAGGACTATAACATCTCTCCCAGTCGCGTTTCTGATGGCATTGCCTATCTCGGCCGCTGTCGAAGCTGGGTCTCGTAGTGGGAGGCAAGAGTAGGAGTAGGGCAGATTTGATGAGTCAATTCCCCCTTCTGAGCCGAAGCGAAGGGCTTGAAGCATACCCGCAAAATCAAGTGCAACTTGCTTGTGTCGCGCTCCCTCCTCCAACGGGTAACGTTTCAATGTCTCTATCGTTCGTCTTCTCAATCTACAGAGAAACCCGAGGAAATGTCCCCAGAATACTCTCATCCAAAATCGCGCTAAGGCTTGGGCTAGGGGGCCTGGGTTAACCTTACCCTCGTCTATGATGTTACCTTGAGCGACTGAGATAGCCTTCTCCGAGATGGAGATAATGTCACCATCCCTAACCAAACTGCTGACAGCCGTCAGAATCTCCTTTATATAGTCTGTCCCAGGTCTCCAGTATCGAGTTCTAACCCGGCGTACTTTAACCCTCACACCCTCATTACGCCTCCAAGCGCGGTCAGCATAATTTACCTTTAGATCAATATCTCGGTAGAAACAGTAGGACGGCCCTCAAGGATGTCGCACACTCGGTCTGGGTATCTCCCGTTAACTATGTGGCACCTCAGCTTAGAACCCTTCAACACTTTAGGAAGGTATGAGTCTACACAGGTTCGAGGCCTGAAGTTTGAGAGAAGGTCGAGTGTCACCCTCTCCAGTAGCCGTGCATCTCGGTGAAGCTTGGGCTCGACTGTGAATACCCCATCTACATCTGTGATTAACACTAGCCTCTCAGTTTTGATAGTGCGCGCAATATAAGCGGCGATAGAGTCGGAGGTTACATCCCAAGATGGAGGTAAAGAAGTCACTCGCCGCATTAACCGAGAAGGCAAAAGGATTGGGAGTTTACCGCTGTCCGCAACGTGTACTGCCTCTTTGAGGGTAAGAACCATGCGTGAATTCCTGATTTTCTCTGAGAGTAGGAGGCCGTACTGATCCATAGCCACTACAGCTATTCGATGCGAAGTTGCATCTGAAAGGTGGAGCCTCTCAGAATACCACCGAGCCGCGTCAGCAAACCTTCCACCCCCAGGAATCACGAGAAGCCTATGACGGGTAGAGAGGTCTGAGAGCTTTTCAGCTAGCTTCAGTAGAACATTTGTCTCCTCACCCAGACTTCCACCAAACTTCAGAACCGCCTCAACCACTCCAGCCTACCTCCAACAAGCATCGAGGCAGTCATGAGGGCTAAGGCGAAGGCTGTGGAGACCACGGCAACCTCGCCACCCACTAAGCTACCTAAATCTATTATGCGAGTTAAGCCTAGCTTCTCCGCCGCTTTCCTAGCTAAAAAATTCCTGCCGAGCCCAGTTACCAAAACCCTCAAGCCAGCGTTGCGGTAGAGCCCTGTCCGCTTTAATACGTCTCCAAGCCCATCCGCAATCTGGAGGATCTGCTTCTCTTCCACGTATCGTGCAATATGTAAAATATCGCTCTCGTTCAACATCTCTTTATCGGCACAGACGAGTCGCGCAATCCTTGCTATAGCCTCGCTTCTAGACTTGCCCCTGCCGTCAGCCGTCTCGGCTGTGTAGTCCTCTGGTTGAATGTTACCCAAGACGAGATGAATATCACCGGTAGAAGTGAATAACTCCGACGAGACCCTAACCATCTCGCCCCTGAATGGGACGGCATTCACGATCGCCGCAGGATTAGTTCGTAGTGCGCCAGTGTATACGAGCTCCCCGTAAATAAGCTTCTCAAAGTCAGTGGCACCCTTCGCAGCAACCTTGCCTCCAGATACAGGTATTATGCTTGTAGTGGTACTCCCGACATCTATCGCGACGCAGTCTTTAAATAATTGGCAGGCCAGCCAACCTGTAGCAGCCCAGTTGGCTGAGGCTACTTTTAGGGGGGCTTCACGAGCTTCGGCTAACGATACAAGCCGTGAATCAGTGGTTAAGACGTATACCGCTGATCCCTTGAAGGTCTCCTCTAAGAGGCTGAGGATGTGGTTTACTCCCTCCCTCTTCGTCGAGTAGACATCTGAAAGCTCGGCCGTCATAGTGGCTCCTATTGCGTCGAGATGGTTGGACACTGATAATTGATCTCTCAGACTCTTTAGGAGAGAGGCTAGCTGCAACCTTCCAACCTTCCACACAGGAATGTAAGTGGAGGTATTCCATATCAGCTTTGGAGTTTCGTCTTCGACCTTTATCGCCACCGACTTGGTGTTAGCGCCGCCGATATCTAGTCCCAGAACTTTTATTGTATGCCCCACCGCGAACCACCTAACTGCATTATAGCGTATAACTTGGAAACAAATCTACTCAAGTTTAATTAAATAGTAATAGTCGAACGTTACCCCAGCACCCCACCCAATAATTATTTAGCAGAGTAACCCTGCTTGGCACTCTATTTTCTATGCCTACTCTCACGTTGCTAAAATGTAGGGCCGGCGGCGTTTGTGCCTCACCAAGATTTGAGTAGCCAAGAATTTTTGGCAAACGCCAAACGGTTTCAGCCTCCTGCAACATTAGGCTACCAAGTGTTATGTTGCGAGGTCCGCTCGGTGCAATGAGAATTTGGGGTCGACTATTCACACCTTCGTTACCATACACTCTTACTTCCTAAGAGGTATAGGATAGTCGCTCTTATTCTGATCAACCCTAGAAGTTGCCGGTATATGAACATTAAGGGAGCATACGTCATCTTCAGCGCGTTTCGCTTATCACTCGAAAGTAGCCCGGCCACCATCACTGTGAATGCCTCGAGCCCAATATAGAACCCAACAACTAAGGCAACAACCGCCAAAGGCGGATATAGCAGTGAGGCCGCTCCCACCACCCAGAGAGGCCTAGCGAAGAGTAAGGCGAACTCAAAGATTAGGGTGTCCAAGATGAGCATCTTTACACGTCCAATCTTTGGATCGAATATAATGCCCCTATGCTTCGCCAAGGTCTCGAGCAGTCCTCTGTCCCAACGTGTCCTCTGTCTTAAAAGCGCTCTCAGGGTTCTAGGTGTCTCCGTATAACAGACTGCATTTGGGCTGTATGCTACCTTCCCGAGGAGCCTGTAAATCTTCCAAGTTAGATCCAGATCTTCCGTGATAGTGTCAGGGTCGTATTGACCGATCTTCTTCAGGATACCCCGTCTAAAGGCGCCGAAGCAGCCTGAGATCACTATGGCTCCCCCGTAGAAGGCAGTCTGGAAAGACCTGCCCAACTCCATGCTAACCATGTACTCTACGTCTTGAAGTTTAGTTAGGAGGTTACCTTTGTAAGTTCTAACCTTGACGTTCCCCCCCGCAGCGGCTACTCTCTCGTCCCTCAGAGGCCTTAACAGCTCTTGGAAGGCTCCTGGGGCAACTTCTGTGTCATCGTCAATGACCACTATGATCTCACTACTAGCATACGGAATTCCAAAGTTCACAGCTTCAGTCTTCCTCCTCCCACTCTTGGACTTGTGAAGTAAGGTTACCCTCTGCCTGTAAGAGGCGACCTTATTGTAAGTTCCGTTTGTGGAGGCGTCATCAACTACGATAAGCTCTAAATTAGGGTAACCTGAACTCATAATCGACTTCAGGGTGCGGTCAATTACATCTTCACTGTTGTGGCAGGGTATGATCACCGAGATCGGTGGCCCATCATGTTCACCTTCCGACTTTTGTGGCCTAGCTCTGCTGCAGGCTACTACAGAAGCTCTGAAGATCAACCCCCAGACTAGGTCTACGACAAAGCTTAGGGCCAATATTACGAAGATGTCGAGAAGAGTAAGGTTCTGTAAGAGATTCGGCCAGGGGGGTTCCAATCCTCTCCTACCTAAAGCCTTTCAGTGAAAGCTGTCGCTCTATCAACCACACTTCGTAGATGTTATTTAAATGTTAAAACAGAGATGGTAATATGCCTCCGAGGGGAGAACATCCAGTCAGAGACGAGGTAGAGCAGAGACTCCGAATGTTAGATGAACGTGAGGTGGAACGACTCAAAAGGGACTTGAAGGAGACAGTTGATGACCTTGAGGAAATATTAACCATCTGCTTGGATCTGGTCACAGACCTAGACAACTATGGGTACAAGCTTAAGGGCAAGAAGTATCTTGAAGAGATCCAATACCTCATCCAGAAATTTAGGAAGGAGCTACTGTAGCAAACGGCTGCCCAGTTTCACCATCGGCTTGCCCAAATATGGCTAAATGCCATGGTATAATACACCAATCTTGACCCTTCGCCATACCCTGCCGATTGGCGCACATAGCCCACAGCTGCCTCCGTAAATTATATACATGAAACCTTGGGTGGCAAGAAATCTCTTCTACGAGTTTTATAGCTGTTAAACATTGATTTATAAAGAGTAGCAACTATTAGAGTTCGATAGCCATGCAGAAGCATCGCTGTTTGAGGAGAAGATTAGAGATTTGGAAAGAGTTACTTCCGTCACTGGGGGTTTCAGACCTCTACCGACTAATGTGCCGTGTAAAGCGGCACGCCAAGGTGCTCTCATGTAAACCTGAGCACGGCCACATAGCCCTAATTCTAAAATATAATTCTCTCAGAGACCGCATAAACACTAGGGTCCTCCTTTCCAGCTGGGTTGGTAAGAAGAGTTACCGTTCAATTCAGCTGTCAGGATTCAATTCAAGTAAAAGAGCCGCGAAACTTACACCGAGACTGCTCAAAGTCTCTTCTCTCCGTTAAAGTTTTTTTAACTTCCAAAGAATTGATTTTACATTGCCAGAGTTAGCGATTAAAGGAACTGGCTGTGAAATAAACTAGACTAGGCTGAGTAAACTATTTAGGTTGCCCCAGAGAAGAGTGCTTAATCTTAATTAAGTTTATCTTGTCAAGCTTGACGGTAACAGCCTCAACCAGGTGTGGCGCTTCCGCTGTAATAAAGCTTATGAGAATCCCATCCAAATTGGTATAGGAGATCACCGATGGAGAATATTCTAGACGCGGCTGTAGAGAAGAAACCACTTTACGGCACGGTACGCGTCAAGAGAGGTTTCGCGAAGATGCAGAAAGGCGGCGTAATAATGGATGTCACAAATGTGGAGCAAGCACAGATCGCCGAGGAGGCTGGGGCAGTAGCTGTCATGGTTCTAGATAAGCTCCCCGTAGATGTCAGGAAGGCTGGAGGTGTCGCTAGGATGTGCGATGTGAAGGTTATAGAGGATGTTATAGATCATGTGACGATACCTGTCATGGCGAAGTGCAGGATAGGCCACTATATGGAGGCTAAGATTCTCGAGGCGATAGGTGTAGACATGATTGATGAGAGTGAAGTTCTAACTCCGGCAGACGAGCAACACCACATTGATAAGTGGGGGTTCACAGTTCCTTTCGTAAATGGAGCCCGGGATCTGGGGGAGGCTTTGCGGAGGATAGCTGAGGGTGCAGCGATGATAAGGACTAAAGGGGAGGCTGGGACTGGGGATGTGGCTGAAGCGGTGAAACATATGAAGCTAGTCATGGGAAAGATTAGGGAGCTTAAGAGCACTACTGAAGAGCAGTTGCTCGATGTATCCAGAGAATACAAAGTACCTCTCGAACTTGTCAAAGAGACAGCAAACCTTGGGAGGCTCCCCGTGGTAAACTTTGCGGCAGGAGGCATAGCTACCCCCGCTGATGCCGCGTTGATGATGTGGCTCGGCGCCGACGGAGTTTTTGTGGGTTCAGGCATCTTCAAGTCCGATGACCCTCTCGAGCGGGCTAAAGCAATAGTCTTGGCTGTCACTCACTGGGATAAGCCAGATGTGCTCGTCGAGGCATCGAGAATGATAACCGAGAAGAAGTCTATGCCTGGTCTGGCTGTCAAAACCTTAAAGCCTGAAGAGTTAATGCAAACTCGGGGCTGGTGAGAGTGCCCTCTGAGCCTGAGTTAAAGATCGGCATCCTAGCTCTCCAAGGTGCCGTCTCTGAGCATGTCGAAGCGTTGCGGACAGCGTTAGAGCAAACTGGACATAGAGGGCAAATCCTTTTGGTAAAGGAACCAGCAAAGCTGGAGGAGGTTCACGGCCTTATCATTCCCGGCGGAGAAAGTACTACTATAGGGCGGTTGTCTCAAATTCTGAAGCTTCAGGATAGATTAGCCCAGGCGGCGGCAGATGGAATGGCAATCTTAGGAACCTGTGCGGGTATGGTTCTAATGGCGAAGGAAGTTTCTGACGCGCGGCTTGGCGATATTGGTCAACCTACTCTGGGCTTGATGGATATCCGAGTTGTTCGTAACGCCTTTGGGAGGCAGAGGGAGTCGTTTGAAGCCGAACTGGAAATCCCAGCGCTTGGGGGGTCCCTATTTCCAGGGGTCTTTATCAGGGCTCCTGTGGTAGAGAAGGTTTGGGGTGCTGCAGAGGTTTTAGCACGATATAATGGTAAGGTTGTGGCTGTTCAAGAGGGCAATATGATCGCTACAGCATTCCACCCAGAACTCGCAGATGACACTCGCCTTCACCAATATCTAATAAAGAAAATTCTGCGGTCGCCTCTCCTATCCTAAGACTTGTAGAGCTGCAAATCTAGAGTTCAACTAGGAACTGGCGGCCCTTTGTTCAAGGTGAAAAGTTTAAAGCTGTTACTTTGCGGTAGTTCGTCATCCTCTCAGTGTGGTGCCTCTCAGGTAAACTTATGTTGAAACGGTAGTCAGCCGAATTAAAGGTGGGCTGTATGCTTCTCTTGTCTTAATCATCTTTAAATAACCATCATACAATATGCGCGTCGGTGTCCTGTTTGGGAAGACCTTACGTGGTTGTCGGAGGTTTTATGAGCGTAGATGGTAAGACTGCTCCTAAAAACCTTCAAGGGCGTGTGTTCATGCCTTTGATGGGGCGCCGTCTGCAGGAAAGGTTGCATCGTCTGAGGTCTGAAGTTGATTGTATATTGGTTGGTGTAAAGACTGTGCTCACCGATAACCCTAGGTTAACTGTTAGGTTGGTTGATGGTAAAAGTCCTCTTCGCGTTGTTTTGGATAGTAAAGCCAGAACTCCCCTGAACTCGGCGGTGTTAAATGTCAAGGAAGCACCCACCCTGATAGCTGTCTCGCGTTCAGCACCTCCGTGTGCTGTCGAAGGGTTAAGGGGTGCTGGTGCTGAGGTTGTTGAGTGCGGCGACACTAAGGTTGACATCAGAAATCTTCTAGAGAAACTCTACGAGAGAGGGGTTAGGAGACTGCTAGTAGAAGGGGGTAGCGAGGTGAGATGGAGTTTCCTGTCGGAGGGGGTGGTGGACGAGTTATTCGTCTGGGTTATGCCCATGATATGGGGGGGAAAAGATGCTCCCACCATAGTAGACGGTGAAGGTTTTACTTCGCCTCGAGAGGCTATTATGCTTGAACTTAAACAGTTGGAAGTAGTAGAGAATATCATTACAATGAATTTTCTTGTTAAGAAAACCTAGATGGTTGAAAGCAGAGATCTATACCTCCGTACATCACCACCACTCATAGCAACTAAGTCTTCAACTTTCCTGGTCACATCAGTCGAGTCCAAAACTTGGCATGCTAACTCATACCCGTCTTTCAAATCTTTCACCTTCTCAGCCAGATAGAGCACGGCCCCCGCATTTATGAGCACTAGGTCACGTCTCGCTCCCCGATCTTTTCCGGCTAAAATTTTCAAGACAACTTTCGCGTTCTCTTCATGTGTATCCTTTGCTCTGACTTCGTCTGGGTCGCCTAGCTTCACTCCCAAGTCTTCCGGGTGAATTTTGTAGGTTTCGATCTCGCCATTATGCTTGAGTTCGGAGACAACGCTATCCCCAAGATTTGAAAGCTCGTCGATTATTATTTTTTCACTTCTCCCGTATCCTATGGTCACGAGCGCTCGCTCTTGCCCAACAATTGAGAGAACCCTGGCGACCATTTCTGTGTCAGGGATGGAGATTCCTCTAATCTGTCTCTTAACAGAGAAGGGATTCAAAGAGGTTGCTATCATCAACCTCAGAGAACTAATCAAAGGTAATATGACAGGTGCGATTGGGAGGTTTCTGAACTTCAGAATAGGTTCCATCCAGGGGTATATACCTGCCGAAGCCCATACCGCCGTTCCCACTTCCTTTAAACACTTTTTAACTACATCGGGTGAAGCGTCGACCTTCACGCCTAACGTTACAGCTAGGTCTGCAGCTCCAGTCTTAGATGAGAAGGCTTTGGCTGCACTTTTAATTGTTAGGGCGCCAGCAGCAGATGCAACAATTAACGCAGGCGTTGTTACATTGATAGTCTTCAGTGTATCTCCTCCAGTGCCTCCTCCAGTAATCACCGGCTCATTCACGTCGAATTGGAATTTGAACAGTTTCGATTCATCCACCGCCGAAGCCATACCAGCTAATTCGTCGACTGTAACCCCTTTCACAGTCAATCCGCCGAAGAAACTGGCTACCAAGACTTGGGCTTCAGCTCTCTCCTCTTTAAGAAGGCAAAAGAGTCTGTTCGCAGCTTCTTTCGCTTCGTTTAGGGTCAAGTCTTCTTTGCGCATTATCTTTACTAGGATCGGTGTCCACCATAACATCTCATCCGGGTACCTAGGGGACTCTAATGATACGTCACTCCGCCCCAAATTGGAGCCTCCATTCAGACGCACCATCTCTACACGAGATGTTTTACTTAAAAATGAGTAGAAACTTATAAATATTGAAATAGATTCAAGCTCTCTGTCTTCACATCTCATTTATGGGTGATTACCAAAAAATGAGTATATCTAAATCTGAATTGAAGACAGGGACTCTAGGGGTTCGAGAGTGCGCAGCTATTTGTATAGGTGGCATGATTGGGATAGCTGTATTCGTTTTACCTTCACTTACAGTTACGCTAGCTGGACCAGTTGCAGTGCTGGTTTGGGCTCTGGCAGGCTTACTCATGTATATCATATCTTTAAATTTCGTGGAGCTGGCAACCGCTTTCCCTAAGGCTGGAGGCATATATGTTTACCCATATGAAACCTTTGGGAAGAGCAAAGGCATCAGAATCTTCTCCAGTTTCCTAACTGGTTGGCTTTACTGGTTCACATTTGGTGTAATAGCTCAAACCGTAGGGGCAACATATCTAGCTCAACTCATATCAACTCTAATTCCGGGATTTGAAAAGTATACAATGTTGGTGTCTGTTTTATCCATAGTAGTCGTTTGGGCGATAAACTGTTTAGGAATAAGGCTTACAGGTTTAGTAAATACGGCGCTCACAGTTCTACTCCTCCTCTTGATGCTCTTTTATATAGTGGTCGGGATTTTCAACGTGAACCTTAATTACTACACTCCTATCGTGGCTGGTTACATGGGTTTCAGAGGTAGCTTAATAGGGATAACTATCGCTTGGCTTGGCTACACGGCTTGGATAGCTCTAACCTCTGTCGCAGAAGAGGTTAGGAAGCCCCAAGAGACCATACCTAAAGCTATTTCCATCGCCTTCCTCATCACCACCGTTTTCTATTTTCTAACATTGCTGATTACTTTTGGAGTTGCACCATGGTCTGACTTCACCCCTGAAAACAGCTTCGCTTACCACGCACCTCTATCCTATGCTTCCACAAAGTTCGCTCCTTGGCTTGCTCCCACGATCTCTTTAGCCACGATAATAGCTATTATAACCACCATGATCGTATTGTTCCTAGACAGCAGCAGGGTCCTCTTGGCAATGGGTAGGACGGGTATATTCCCCAGCCAATTTGCATATGTTCATAGGCGATTCAAGACGCCTATAGTTTCACTAACTGTTCTACTTGTGCTTTCAATTATATTAACTGCCTACCCACATCTAATCTACTTTCTAATTCAAATGGGTGGCGGCAACTTTGGAATCATATGTTCTATATGCAGTCTGTCAGTAATCTTCCTACGGAGATATAGGAAAGATGTTAAACCTTCGTTCAGGGCTCCCGGTGGAGTTGCTCTGCCAATAGTGGCGGTTGTTATTGTGGCAGTGGTTATGACCCAGTATGAAAGCGCTGTTTACTACCTTACATTGGGTTGGGTTGCGGTTGGTTGCGTTTACTATGTTATACGACGCGCCACAAAGACTGGCATATTTAGGTCATCCGTGAGGTAGAATAACTAAAGTTACAATAGGTGGTTAAGTTGCATGGGGAGAAACCTATTTACCTAAGCGAAGAAGAATACGAGAAGCTCATCGAGGCAAAGAAATTATATGAGGTTGACACGGGGGAAGAGATAAGTCTCGGCGGCTTTGTGTCGCTTCTGACATTAACCTACATGGTTTTTAGAGAAAAGAGAGGAAAAGCTGAGAGCATATACCTCAAAGAGTTAAATAATAGACTAAAATAACACCCCAGACCGCCTTGAATCAGTCCGCAAACTCGGTTTTTGATCTGTTTACTGTAAAAAATGAAGTCGAAAATTCGGGTTGGTTGCGGGGTCATCTTCGATAAACCTTTCTAAAAAGTGATTGGGAAGCTTTAAAAGATGTTTACCTCCAAATAAGTATCATTGGAGGGTATGGGTTGGCTGTAGTTGTCTACGTCCTAATGGTGACAAAAATAGGTAAAGAGTACAGCGTGAGGCAGGCTCTGGAGAAGATTAAGGGTGTATCTGAGGCCCGGACAGTCTACGGCGAGTTTGATGTGGTAGCCAGACTAGAGACACCCTCACTTAAGGAGCTTGACGCTATAGTGACAGAGATGCGGAAGATCGACGGGATAATCAGAACCGTAACATTAATTTCGGCTTGATGGTTAGAAGGCTCCTGGCAGCCTTTTTACCACCATTTTTCGTTCCTATTTTCTTTGGTAGATGTAAGGATTAGCTTGAGTTTTTGAGGGCTGAGCATATAGTTGGGCTATCTAAAGTCTCCAACCCTCTTAGAACATCACAGATATAATTGCCATACTTAACCAGCAAATCAGGTCTACCCGATAATTTTTTCCGCAGCCCTAACTAACTCTTCCAAGTTCTGGAAACTTCTAGCTGTTATCCTCTCCAAGATCGTGTACACTGGTAACTGTTTGTCAGGTTCTAGGTCGAAGAGTCTCCAACCAAGGTACCTCTGCAACTTTGCTAGGGTTGTAGGGAACCTGGTCTTCTCGAATACCTTACGAAAGGACTCAACCCCATAGGTGCCAGTTAGCGGGGGTAATTCATCTCTCTCCAAGTATGTACGGAACCTTATGGCGTCGTCGAACATAGATAAGTTGTTGAATAGGACGTATACGTCCCCACGCCTCGCAAACTTTGCTATCTTTCTCCTAAGTAGCTTCAACTCCTCATCAGAGTATTGATAGTAATATAGTCTACTCCCTAAGCCGTGGAGCCTTACATAGACCATTCGCCCAGCGTATACCGGTTCTCTGATAAGGGGGTCTGTAACGTGAACTACACCGTAATCTCTCAAGAGTTGCCCAAGTCTCTTACAGGCATGGCCTTCTAACCACTCTGGGCCGCGTGTCTCCCAGAGGAGGGTTAACTCGCCCCCCACAGCCTTGAAGAAACATTCCGCCGCTAGGAAAGTTCTATCTAGCGGCTTCACTGAAGCCGGCGTCTGGATGAGGAGTAGCCTCGATCTCAGAGTTTTACATATCTCCGCCATCCGCCTGTAGGATTCGAGGCACTCTGGGGTTGGTTCAAGTTTGTAGATGTGGCTTATGCTCTTATGGGCTTTTACCGTAAACTCAAAACTCTCAGGTGCCTCCTTTCTCCACCTCTCAGGAAGTTGAATTTTGGGAATCGTGTAGAAAGTCGAGTTGACCTCGACTAGATCTAGCGACTGATAGTATCTGGACTTAGCAACTGGAAAACCACAGCAGCCAACTTTGACGGCTAGACCCCTCAGCCCCTAAAAGCCCCCGAGCGTAGCTCGTTAATTCTTG
Organism: Candidatus Bathyarchaeia archaeon; assembly: GCA_038883335.1. NCBI lineage: Archaea > Thermoproteati > Candidatus Bathyarchaeota > Bathyarchaeia (SeqCode) > Bathyarchaeia archaeon. The sequence continues at coordinate 24,701 of JAVZMI010000003.1, read as the reverse complement.
CTGCGGTGGATTAATAAGGTTGCCCCTGTAATAAAAAGAGGCTTAAGCTAGAGTTGAAAAAGTTTGAGGAACGTTAAGCCGCCAGTGGGGGTGAAAGTCAAGAGCCTTGAAAGCTTTGCACGACTCTCTCTCGCAATAGTAGATTCTCCCCCCCTACTCTGGCATTTCAAGTATGAGAATGAACACTACCTGGGGGTCTTCTCCGTATATATGTTCTGGAAGGGTGACATCCCCCTCTTCGCCTATATACCCTTGAAGGATAACCCAGGGGCTTTTCTTGCCTATAGGAGTGATGGGGGCGAGGAGTGCCTATTCACAGACAGTTTCGAGGATACGCGATATGTTTACGCTCCAGTAATAACCCTAAAGGATGCCCCAGACATCTTCAGAGAGTCTCTCATGGGAAAGCGCCCCACCCTCCAGAAGCCGCTCACAGTGGAGCTTGACAACCTTTACTCCATGATGCGCCTTCTATTCCTAGTCTCCACCAAAGAGTACACCTCATTTCCAATCTGGCACTTCAAGAGAGGCGGAGATCTCTTACTAGGTGTTTGCATACCCTTCGAACACTTTTATGAGGCTAACGCGCTACCGGTATTCTTCTACCTGAGATTAAAGAGCGAGCCTCGCGGGCCTTTCCTCCGATATATGACAGCTAAGACCAAGGGCGAGACCCTTGAATACGCCAGATCCACTGGCGATACAAAATTCTTCTACGCCAAGATCATCGACGTAGAGGACATGCCCCTCTTCAAAGGATAAGGCATGTCTATAGGTCTTTTTTCGCGGTATTTCCTGACATTTTGCACAGCATCCACTTCCGTTCCAGCCCAATCCGCTCCTCTAAAAAGAATGGCTTGCAATACATTGCGGTATGGTCAGACCGGTTGCCTTATCTGGGGTAAAAAAATTCTAGCTACTGCAGCTCTAACAGACGGCTGGACACGGTCTCTGAGGTAGGTTCGGGCGGCTCTTCTCGGGTGCGTGCCCTTAGCGTTGTGGTTGTCGCAGCCAGAGTTCATTCTTGAGGAGATCCCTGACCGCAGCGCGGATTAGGGCGCTCCGGCTATTATACATATGTGTTCTCACAAGTTCGTCCATCCCCTCAACCAGTGCCTCTGGCAGCTTTACCGTGATCAGCTTCATCACTACAGGCATTACAACCACCACCCGTAATTAAATCGACTTACCAAACTTAAACTTTACCCACTTTGCTGCCGCGAATCTTTTTTAAAAACCTCGAGATATTAATTGAAAGGTGAGCAAAGATGGGTGGAGAGAAGAAGAAAAGTCTCGCACAAATGGAACGCGCTCAGACACAGAAAGCGGAACAACCGCAACCTAAGGGAGGCAAGTCTCCTCAAACTAAGTCCTATACGAGTAAGGTTGGGAAGGTTGACAGTGAGAGTATCACCCGCGAGATCATGAAGATGAAAGTGTTAACTCCGTCCGCGGTAGCTATGCAACTGGGTGTGAAGGTGAGCCAAGCGAAGGATATCCTAGAAGGGTTGGTACAGCAGGGCATTGTAGAGTTGGTGAGCAGCTCGTCACGCCTGAAGATCTATAAGGCCGCTCCTCCTATGTAGAGTTTCTAACCGTGCGCCTTTTCCACTCTGAGAGTCATCCCGCTCCTGATAGAGGCGAATAGTTCGAGATTCTTGGTAACCCTCCCCACAATGTTTACTGGGCTATAAGGTTGAGATTTCCCATAAAAGATGCAGAATGCGCTGCCTATTGGCCAGTAGGCTAAGGTTCCAGTCTCAACCTTGGCCTTAGCCTTCTCCATTCCCATCTTTACTGGGATCTCAAAGTAGATCTCCTCATTCCAGAGAGAAGCCTTACCTTCCAGAGGCAGGGCTCTCAGTATCCCTTCGACTGTCCGAGGCGCCAAGAACCTCACCAGCTCGCCTTCAGCCTCATCTAGCCCCACAGCAATTATCCGAATCCTAGTCCTTGAAAGGTCTCCTGAACCTCCACCCTTATGATAACCCACCTGATCACTGCACCTAGACATGGTAGTTAATGATCCTCGAGAAGCCAACTTTTATCTCCTTCCGTTCTCTATAAGCTTTTAGGCGCCCGCAGCGGAGAGATAGATCCCACCAGCGTCTTAGCAGGAGAGCCAGTCTTCACCATTCTTCACCTTCGTTGACTCGTGGGTCATTCTCCAAAATATTTATCTAAACTTGCCCGTCTATTCGTGCAGACGTATACTCTGTATAACTAATCGGCGTTGGGTATGTCTCCGGATCTAGAGAAATTTGCTGTAACCTTCCAGCCGATGGGTAGGCGGGTGGCTGTTAGGGAGGGCGCTTCTATCCTGGAGGCGGCTCAGGCGGCTGGAGTTGTCATTTGGAGCGTTTGCGGGGGAAAAGGCACTTGTGGGAAGTGTAAGATTCTGCTCAAGAAATCGGAGGCTACAGAGCGCGGGGTCACACACAAGTTCCTGTCCGAGCGTGAGCTCGAGCTAGGCTATCGCCTAGCCTGCCAGACACATGTAGAGGACGACATGGAAGTTATAGTCCCGCCTGAGAGTCGCCTCATAGGTGAGCAGATACTGTCCAGGTCGAACCTCGCATTGGAGAAACTTAACCCTGCGATCTTAAAGTTGGCTCTACATGTGCAAGCTATTGGAGGAAGTGAACCACAGGTTGAAAGTCGAATACTGCAGGAGGCAGCTACTAAGTTATGCTTACCGGATTTGTGTTTGGGTGAGGATTTACGGGATTGCCTGAGAAGTCTATTGTCCGCGGGAGGGGGGGAGGTCACATTTACGATAAATGTGAGCGGGGCTTGTCCGGGGGTCTTAGGCGTTGAGCTTGGGGATACTACGGCGCGGAGTTTCGGGTTGGCAGTAGATTTAGGGACGACAACAATAGTCGCCTATATGGTAGATATTAACACTGGGGGTGTTTTAGCTAGTGCTGCAAGTTATAACGGGCAGATAGCCTACGGGGAGGATCTGCTCTCAAGAGTTAACTTCGCTGCGAGGAGCATCCGCAACAGGGAGGTTTTGAAGAAGGCAGCGGTGGAGACTCTGAATAGCTTGATATCAAATCTAGCTGCTAAGAGCGGCGTCAAGTCTGAGGAGGTGGTGGATGTCTGCTTGGCTGGTAACACCATTATGGTATATCTCCTCGCAGGTCAGAACCCTGCCCCCCTACTAGACGCTGACGCTAAAGTAAGCCTAGATCCCCTCATACTCAATGCTCAAAGCCTAGGCCTTAAGGTGAGTCCCCGAACTAACGTATTCTGTCTGCCTTCGGTGAGTAGGTATGTTGGCGGTGATGTAATAGGCGACATCCTTGCCTCAGGCCTATTTAACGCCCCAGAAATTTCTGTCCTAATAGACATGGGAACTAACGGTGAAGTAGTAGTGGGGAGTAAGGGGTGGGGGTTCTGTAGCTCCTGCGCTTCAGGGCCAGCTTTTGAAGGTTGGGAGATCAAATTCGGTATGAGAGCTGTGGCTGGGGCTATAGACCACCTTAAAATCGACCGTGAATCCCTGAAGGCTCGGTATACCGTGATCGGTGGCGGAGAGGTGAAGCCTTTGGGAATCTGCGGCTCAGGGCTTATAGACGCTGTGGCTGAGATGTTCCTATCAGGAATATTGAACCATTTGGGTCGGTTTAGACCTCGCAAGTCGAACTTCGTGAGGATGGGTGCAGAGGGTCCAGAGTATCTTATAGCGCCTGCCAGCGAGACAGCACATGGAAGAGATATCGTTATCACACAGAGAGATGTTGAGAATCTTCTTCAATCCAAGGCGGCTGTCTGCGCTGCTGTTTCGATACTATTGAATAAATTGAGGATTACCATAGAGGATGTTCGCCACCTATATCTGGCTGGGGCGTTCGGAAACTATGTCGACCCGAGGAGCGCAGTTGCGGCCGGAGTCTTTCCAGAGTTCCCGAGGGCAGAGGTCGTCCAGCTGGGGAACGGAGCCATTGCGGGTGCTTATCTCACGCTCCTTTCAGTCGATAAGCGTAGGGAAGCCGCGGAGATAGCCAAGATGATGACTTACTTCGACTTGAGTGCAGATCCAGACTTTATGGAGGAGTTCAATGCAGCCCTCACACTGCCCGGGAAGCCTGAACTCTTCCCTTCAATGCATCAAAGTAACGTGAACTCTCAAACATAGAAATAAAATCGGCGGCTCTCCAAGATGCCCCGGTTTTTAAACAGTGATGAAATCTGTACCCTAAATCTTTATGGGGCTAGTTGTCCCTCCTGCTAGGAATGCTACAAGTCCTAGGAGCATCCAGAGTAGAGACATCTTCTTGGTTCGCTTCGCATTCTCTCTGCTCGGTCTCCTCGCAATGGATATAGCGGAGTAAAGGAAACCCGCATCGGCAGCTAAGACGAATGGTAGGTAAAGAGCTGAAACCATCCCTCCCAACAGAGGGAGGGCGCTCACAGCTACAGCTGCACCGTACAGAGCCGCAGCAACACGTGCAGCGTGTCTACAGCCAGATCTCAACGCCAAAGTTCTCACACACCTCAACTTGTCGCCTTCCACATCCACGATGCCCTTAATTACTTCTCGCCCCGTATTTGAAACGAAGGCGAGGAGTGCGAAGACTGTTAGGAGACTACCTGGAGCCGAGCCCACAATGAATGCTCCGTAGAGGAAAGGCACAGCGACACACCCGCTAACCATAAAGTTTCCAAATAACCCAAGCTTCTTGCCCTCCATGCTATAGTATGAGGACAACGTGAGAGATAGTCCTGCGACTAGGAGGCTTAACAGGTTCAAGAGTGCAGCAGTAGTCAATCCAACCCCAGCTAAGATGGCCATATAACTTAATGCCTCCTTCGGCTTGACTATGCCTTGTGGAACGGGTCTTCCCGGCTCGTTGAGAGCATCCACCTCGCGGTCGTAGTAGTCGTTCATAGCCATGGATGAGGATGTAAGGCAGAAGGCTGTCATGAACCCCAGCAAGCTCGGCAAAAGGGGAGGCTGCCCGTGCAACGTTATAGTTGCGCCGACGATCACAGCGAGACCCATCATCATACCATTCACAGGTCGAAGCAGTCGGACTACCCCTAAAAACTTCTGGCATTGTCTGAAATTTTGCTTGACGCAAGTTTCTTTCATGGGTAGTCACGTAGTTGGCAGAAATTATAGGGTCTCCGCCTTAAAACATTACAACCCGCTAGTAATAGGTTAATGTGGATTCAGTCAGGTTTTTATCCAACAAGCTGCGATGCATTAATAACATTGATAGCGGAACACTTTACAAGTGGTAAAGTTGGAAACGTATGATATTGTGGTGATTGGGGCAGGTCCAGCCGGTCTCATGGCGGCTAGGAAAGCTGCGGAGCAAGGCGCTAAAACTCTCCTCCTCGAGAAGAATCGAACATTGGGTGTTAAGGTTTGTGGAGAAGCTCTTTCTAAGCAGGGTTTAGCCGAAGCCGAGATTCCACCCTCGCCCAAGTTCATCTGCACAGAGGTGAGCGGGATCAATGTGTATGCACCTAACGAGGAATGGCGGGTAGAGATTCATCCAAAGGAGTTGGGGTTCGAGGAGGGTTACATATTAGAGAAGCCGATCTTTCTGAGGGAGATGGCTAAGGCGGCTGTGGCTGCTGGCGCAGAGATTCAAGTCGGCTGTGAGGCTACCACTCTCACCATGTGCGGCGATGCAGGCGTTGAGATTCAAGCAACCAGTGTAGGTGGAGGACTGCATGTCAAGGCCAGATACCTCATAGGGTGCGACGGAATAAACTCCATAGTGGCGAAAAACTTCTTCGACAGGAAAGGCTATGAAGTAATCTCTTGCATACAGTATAAAATGGTAAACTGTGTGATCTCTGACATTAACACTATAAGTGTCTATGTCGGCAGTAAGGTTGCTCCAGGAGGCTACATCTGGGTCTTCCCGAAGGGGGACGGGGTTGCTAACGTGGGAATCGGAACGAGAGGGCATCAAGCGAAACCCTATCTTGATAAGTTTATAGCCAGCCATCCAGACCTCTTCAGGAGAGCAGAAATAATTGAGTTCCTTGGCGCCCCTGTCCCGATAAGCGGACAGATAAAGAATCTTGTTAATGGGCACGTTATGATTTGTGGCGACGCAGCGGGGCAGGTTATACCATTGACGGGCGGTGGTATTCACACCTCTATCGCCGCTGGAAAAGTCGCTGGGGAAGTAGCGGGTCGCGCCTCCACAGTTGGAGGTATAGACCCATACGAATATCAGAGAATCTATAATGACTATTGGGGTGATCGTATATACAAAAGTCTTCTGGCTCTACGTGTTGTGGAGAGGCTCAGTGATGAGGACCTCAACCAGTTGGCTGCGCTCCTGGATGGGAAGGACATAGTTGATCTGGCTAACGGTTTGAATATAGAGAGAGTTGGTAGGAAACTGATGGGGCATCCTGCCTTCGCGAGGAGGCTAGCCGACGCCCTCATAGGCGAATAGAGGGCGGGCATATGGGGCCTACGGAAGAATATCTTCTTAAACGCATTAAAGAAGAGGGGGCAATCCACCTCGTATTGATAGACCCAGAGCGATTCAGCCCTAAAACCTATACTAAAATATGCCATGAGAGCGAGAGAGCAGGTTCAGCAGCAATCTTAATCGGCGGCTCTACAATCTCCGCCCCCCATGAGGTAGACCTTGCCACCAAGGCGATTAAACGCTCAGTGAAGATACCCGTGATACTCTTCCCAGGGAACATCAGCGGGATAAGCCGATATGCTGACGCAATATTCTTCATGTCGCTCCTAAACTCTACCAACCCCTACTTCATAGTCGGCGCCCAAGCACTGGGAGCACCGCTAGTGAAAAAGTACAAGCTTGAGGCGATACCTCTAGGCTACATAATTATGGGTTCTGGTGGTGCGGCTGGGGTAGTGGGCTACGCTCGCCCAATACCTTACAACCGGCCAGAAATCGCCGCGATGCACGCTCTCGCCGCTCAATACTTTGGAATGCGCCTAATCTACTTGGAAGCAGGCTCTGGGGCTACTGAACCTATACCACCGGAAGCCATCTCACACATCAAAAATGTTATAGATGTGCCCTTAATTGTGGGGGGAGGAATAAGGACTGGAGCTGACGCAAAAATGGCAGTTGAAGCTGGAGCTGACATCATAGTAACAGGAACCATCGTGGAGCAGACACCACTTGTGAGGGAGAGCCTCCAAGAAATCATAGAGGGGATTAGAAGTGTCCATCCCAAAGGCCGGTGATAGACTACGGCAAACATTCACTCAATGGAACTACCCCGAAGGGTAATAGTCGGCCGCGGCGTCATCGGAATCGTTGGGAAGACTTGTGAAAGTCTAGGGCTCTCTGGGGTTGCCCTCGTCCTGACTGGTCCTGAAACATATGAGCTAGCCGCTAGGGCAGTTATAGACTCGTTGGAGGATGCAGGTTTCGACACCGAATATCTCAAGATTGGAGAGCCTAGGTTGGAAGTTCTTGAGCAAGCTGAAGCCAAGGTTGAGAATTTGAAGCCTACCGCAGTCTTAGGTGTAGGTGGTGGTAGAGTTATCGATGCTGCAAAAATTGTTGCAGGTAAGAGGGCTATTCCTTACTTGAGCGTCCCCACCGCAGCATCCCATGATGGTATCGCCAGCCCGCAGGCGTCTATCAAATGTTTAGGGAAACCTTTCAGCGTCAGGCTAACAGCTCCCTTAGCCATCCTTGCCGACATCGAAGTAATATCAAGGTCTCCCTACAGGTTGACTGCCAGCGGGTGCGGAGACATAATCTCAAAGTTTACAGCCGTCCGTGACTGGTGGCTGGCTCACCACCTAAGAAACGAGTATTATGGAGATTATGCCGCAAACCTGGCGTTGATGAGCGCCAGAATTGCCTCTCGGAGGTCTGACACTATACGCGCAGGCTCTGATGAGGGAATCGGCATAGTTGTCGAGGCATTGATCAGTTGCGGAGTGGCTATGAGTATCGCTGGTAGCTCGCGACCATGCAGTGGGTCTGAACATCTCTTCAGCCACGCCTTGGATAGGGTAGCTCCAAAACCGGCTCTACATGGAGAACAGTGCGGTGTCGGAACAATAATGATGGCATACCTCCATAGGATAAACTGGAAGAGGATACGAGATGTCTTGAAGAGAATTGGGGCCCCCACCACCGCGAATGAGCTGGGAGTTGAGCCTGACCATGTTGTAGAGGCATTAACCTTGGCACATACTATAAGGCCGGAGCGTTACACTATCTTGGGAGAAAGAGGTCTGAGCCGAGAGACAGCTCTCAAACTTGCGCGAAGTACGGGTGTAATCGGCTAGTAGGGCTGTGGACCTAGTGCCGAAACAAGGTGTGACTGGGCTGTAGTAATTTTTAGGTGCCCAGCCGCCGTTTTAAGAGTAAACAATTACAAACCTAATCGATGCTTTTTTAAAGACCAACCATACTTAAATGGCTCTACACCAGTCTCTTCTTCAAGGCTGGTAATTGGGGGGAGTAACTTTGGGAGATAACGGTCGGGGAGCCTGTATCCTCGGCTGGGGAGGATACATCCCTCTAAGAAGGTTTGACATAACAGAGCTAGTTCGAAGAAGAGAGAAGGATAAGATAGACTACTACCGGCATGGTTTATGGGCGGAGGAGAAAGCAATCCCCGGGCTTGATGAGGACACAATAACGATCGGGTGGGAAGCCGCAAGGAACGCCGTCAGGAGGGCTGAGATAGATGGCAGAAAGATCGAAGCATCATTCTTCGGAAGGGAATCTGGGCCCTACGCGGTAGGGTCTTCAGGTCTCCAAGTGGCGGCTTTCTTTGAGTCATGTGAGCACCTAAAACATGTCGCCGACCTTGAGCTGGCTTGCAACTCGGGGATGGAGGCCGTGAATATATGCAGGAGTTATGTTGAGAGCGGGGAGATCAATTGCGGTCTAGCCGTCGGGGCTGACATCTCCGGTGGAGCGGAGGGAGATCCTTTAGAGATACTTGTAGGCTGCGGTAGCGGCTCCTTCGTCATTGGTAAGAATGGCAGCAAAAGAGATGTTGCGGCTCTAATTGTGGATGTGGTGGGTAACGCGGGGCTGGAGCAGGACTTCTGGAGGCGTGAAGGACAACCTAACCCTGCTCATTTCGGGGAAACCACGAAGAGGGCATATATGCACCGCGTACTCACTTCCACCCGTAAAATGTTGGAGAAACATGGGATTACACTGAACCATTTTAGGTGGATAACTTGCCACTCACCCTACGCGAAGCTCGTTGAGCAGACTTTTAGGCCAGTCTCCGTCATCCAGACGTTCCTTCACCCAAACGAGATAACCGAGGAGCTTCGGAAGGAGATGAAAGAGAATCCTGAGGTTGTTGTTAAGAGAGCTGAGGAGTTTAGCTACCTGAATAAATACTACAAGAAGTTCGTCTTGAACTCATTGAAGATACTCACCCTTAGCGAAGCTGAGAGGAAGGAGAAGATCCACCCAACACTTCTCTCGAGATGGGTTGGGAACTCTTATGCTGGGAATACACCCCTCAACCTTGCACATGTTTTAGACATGGCTGAACCTGGGCAAGACATCTTAGCTATCTCATACGGTTCTTGGGCGGCAAGCTTAGCCACTTGGGTTAGGACGCTGCCTGGGCTCGATAAGAAGAAGGGACTAGCGCCAAGCGTAAAGAGTCTCCTAGAGAGGAGGAAAATGTTGAACTGGAAAGACTATTACCTGATCAAGATACGTCGCATAAGAGAGTATCTGCGTATGAATAGACCCCCCAAGAGAGTCATAGGAGAGATACAGCCCCTCGAAGGCAAGAAGATAAAGATACAGATCTGCCACGGGTGCAAACGAGTCTACTTCCCAGCCAAAGACTTATGCATAGACGAGAAATGTCCCGGCTTCAATGACACAGCAATACTAGAGACAAAAATGTATCCGTCGAGGGCCATCCTCAAGTCATTCAAGAAGCGGTGCAGAGTCAAGACTTATAAGATATATGCGGAGAGTAAGGCTATCATCACAGACACATATCCGCCCTATTTGGTTGAGGGTGTCGAGTTAGAAGCCATCGTCAGGAAGATCGATGAAGAGGGGGATGAAGGTCAGGTGCGCTACGGTATAGTCTATAGGGCGGTAATGGGTGCGCCTGCAGCTTCAACAAACATAAAAGCCGGCGTTTAAGATAAACTAACATCCTACTCCTCTATACCAGGCTTTCTATGTTTTTATAGAAGTTCGCCGAAACTCTCCCGTGGGGTTAGGATACAGGGGAAGGAACTGTTGAGGATAGATGCAGGCTTAGGCCGATCCAGTTCAGCCGACACACCTGAAACCCAAACCGACATATTGGAAGAGATGAAACTTGTTTCTAATAGAGTAAACTCAGTTCTGGATAAAGTGCTGAGTCGAGGTAGCCCTGAGGTCTTGTATATGGCTTCGAGGCACCTCATCAAAGCTGGAGGAAAAATGCTTAGACCATACCTTACCTTCAAAAGTTGTGAGTTGCTGGGTGGGGATGTCGAAGCTGTGCTTCCTTCAGCTGCGGCTGTGGAATTACTGCATACTTTTACCTTAATTCACGACGACATAATCGACCACGATGAGGTCAGGCGTGGTGTTCCGACGGTTCACTCACTATGGGGCATCCCGCTCGCCATAGTCGCGGGAGATCTACTCTTCGCCAAGGTTGGCGACACTATCACCGGGCACACCAACCATACCCGTGTCTCGCCTCAACAGATCTTAAGGGTTCTAGCCACCTTGAACAATGCCACAGTCAACATATGCGAGGGGCAAGTTCTAGATATGATCTTTCCAAGTATAGAGGGAGTTTCTGAGGATGATTATGTAACGATGATTGGAAAGAAAACATCATACCTCTTCAAGGCGGCAGCTGAGATTGGCGGCATCATTGGCGGTGGGTCTGAGGAGGAGATAGCTAGCCTAGGCAGATTTGCCTATGCGGCAGGGTTGGCGTTCCAGATCACTGATGATGTGCTAGGTTTAACCTCCACCCTACAAGAGCTTGGCAAGCCTGTGGGAAGTGACTTGAAAGGAGGTAAGAAGATTCTGCCCCTCATCTACGCCATCAGCCACTTGACTGCGGAGGAGCGAGCTAAAATTCAAGGTTTACTGAGTGGCTCACCTAGGCCTGAAGAGATAATCTGGGTCAGGAACCTGATTGACTCCACCGGCGCTATCCAATATGCCTCCACCAAAGCTAGAGAATATCTCGCTAAAGCACTTAGCGAGTTGGAGATGTTCACAGAGAACGCGGCCAAAAGGGCTTTGGTTAAGTTCTCTCACTTCCTTGTCGAGAGGAGATTTTGAGAATAACGTAAAAAGCTTTAATTCTGAGTGTGAAAATTTAGCGGAGGGCGGCCATGGTCCAGCCTGGTCTAAGACGGAGGCCCCCCAAGCCTCTAACCCGGGTTCAAATCCCGGTGGCCGCACCAACCTTCAGGCTCGATTCCATCGCTCTTTTTTATTATGGGTGCCAAGCATATGAGCCGGCTGGGGATCTACCCACATGACCAAGCCTTTAACAGCGCCTTAAAGCGTCTCCAGTCGGCGGCGGACATCTGCCAGGAGAATAAGGCTGAGATTATGGGGCTGGTTGAGCACCTGCTGTCCAGAGGAGTCAGCAAGCCCAGAGCAACCAAATACATCAACCACCTCACCGTGCTGGCTAGGATGGTTGGGGTGCCCTTCAAGCAGCTTGGGAGGGCGGGTGTGGAAAGGCTGGTGAGCCGGGGGAACTCTGGAGGTTATACGGAGCATACGAAGCACGACTATAAGATAATCCTCAAAAAGTTCTACCAGTGGCTGAGGGGCTGCGACGAGGAGGAGTACGAGTATCCGGAGGAGGTCAAGTGGATAAGGGCTACGCTTAGGAGGAGGCGGCTGCTGCCTGAGGCGTTGCTCACGGCGGAGGGGTTGAGGGGGCTGGTGGAGGCTGCTGAGAACCCGCGGGATAGAGCCCTTATTCTCACACATTACTAGTCGGGTTGCAGGATAGGTGAGACCCTATCACTTCTCGTACTCAATGTGTGGTTCGACCAGTATGGGGCTGTGCTCATCGTGGACGGTAAGACTGGCCCAGAAGGGTTAGGGTGATAGCGGCTGTGCCCGCGTTGGCGTCGTGGCTCAGCATCCACACCCTGAGAGGAGACCCGAATGCGCCTTTATGGGTTGGTTTAGGCTCTGTGGGCAGGTATGAGCCTTTGAGCTATAGTGGGATTAGGGCTCTGCTCCGCAGGCTCGCTAGGAGGGCTGGTCTGAATAAGCGAGTGTACTCGCACCTTTTGAGGCATACGAGGGCGACTGGGCTGGCAGCCATGCTCACGGAGGCTCAGATGAAGGAGCTGCTGGGCTGGGTTCATGGCTCAGATATGCCCTCAGTCTATGTTCGCCTCTCAGGGAGGGACGTTGATGGTGCGCTGCTGAGGGCTCATGGAATAGTAAAGGGTCAAGAGGATAGAGTGAAGGCAGCACTCGTATCGACTGTGTGTCCGCGGTGTAGGCAGGGGGCGGTCCTGAGGCGCAGTTCTGCTCAGCCTGCAGCATGGTCTTGGATGTGAGCGTGGCGGTGAGGCTGGAGGAGGATAGAGCCAGAGCGGATAGGATAATTGACTTGCTGATGGGGGATGTGGAGGTTAGAAGGTTTCTTGCGCGGAAGGTTTCCGAGCTTTCTTCCTCCTCTCAGCCTCCTCCCACATCCGAAGTAGCTCCCTAGCCCAGTAGGGTAGAAGCCGTCGAGCCTCCTCTACTCCCACTTCAGATGGCTGATGAGACACCAACTGCCACCTCCGCGGTCAAGTGGGAAGACAAAATGAAGATCATTTGAACTAGTGGTTTCGACTTCTGCTGCAACCAAAAAATTGGCATGGCTCTCCTCGACTTGGCTGGTTTAGTTATTAAATTTTGTTTATTGCATGCGTAATAGTTCAGATTTAATTTTTTGAAGGCATTGCAACATGTACGGCAAACAGGGCTAACAGAATTGTTGTGAGAATACCTATAAGGCTCGAAATGGGTTATCGAATCCTCCAATCTCCGTAATTTGGAGTTGTGAATATGAGAGAAAAAGATACAAGTCTCCTACTTTCAGAAATGAAAGATTTTTTTTACGCGATGTTTAAGTAAACTCGAAAAGTTAGAAGTGAAACTAAAAGATTTTGAGGATGACACTTTCGGTGAACAAACAACAGAGAACGAGATATACATTAGTAAACGCCTAAACCAGAGGCATACGAAGCTCACGTTGGTTCACGAGTTTTTGCACACGTTGGGTTTGGATCATGACAATTTTGGTCGAAGCATAGGGTTTTACTCGAACCACGAATGTGCGGATGTTGTTAGTGAGGCTTTTGCGTCGGTGATTTTTGGTGAACGGTTAAGGTGGTTCCCATATAAAGATATGGCTGTGAATGTGAAATATGCCGAGAAGATGATTGGCAAATTGAAGGGTGAAATAGAGAAGCTGGAAGGGTCGTTGAATAAGAAATGAGGGTTGTGAGAATACTTGGCTCGAAACGCCGTTGAACTATGGCTTCCGTATCTTTTCTTTTTATTAACGGGTAAGCTATGAGATCGGTTTTACTATTGACATGGGGTCTCTCCTCGCGGTCAGCGACATTTCGAGATGCTGCTCACAGCTTCAAGGTTTCTGTCTTCTCATCCTCATTGGAGTCATTGAAACTTTCAAAGTGCGGGGCGCCGATACGGAGGAGATATTTCGCGTTTCTGTCTTCTCATCCTCATTGGAGTCATTGAAACGAAAGAAAAAAAAAATGGAAATAATGCTGAAAATAAAAACGTTTCTGTCTTCTCATCCTCATTGGAGTCATTGAAACTTTAGCTCAACGTTCTGCGAACGTTGAGAGGTGGAGTGGTTTCTGTCTTCTCATCCTCATTGGAGTCATTGAAACTTGTCTCCTTTTAGCCTCTGAACCAGACGAACGCTATTGCGAGTTTCTGTCTTCTCATCCTCATTGGAGTCATTGAAACCTTAGAATTTGGTTGGGTGATGTTGTAATATTTTCTGCGTTTCTGTCTTCTCATCCTCATTGGAGTCATTGAAACGGATGACTATGTGGCCAAGGCGAAACAAATATTAAAGTTTCTGTCTTCTCATCCTCATTGGAGTCATTGAAACTGCCCTGCTGGCGTGGTGCAGTGGGGGCAGTGGATGGATGAGTTTCTGTCTTCTCATCCTCATTGGAGTCATTGAAACCCACCGCAAAAAACACAGGGCGAAGTGCTCTACGCCCAGTTTCTGTCTTCTCATCCTCATTGGAGTCATTGAAACTGTGAAAACGAGCTTTCGCGAAAACTAACCCGCATGGAAGTGTTTCTGTCTTCTCATCCTCATTGGAGTCATTGAAACACACGTGGCCAAGGCGAAAGAAATATTAAACCAAAAATTAAAGTTTCTGTCTTCTCATCCTCATTGGAGTCATTGAAACTGTTAGGCGAATTAAGACTGACGGAGACCGCGTTTTAGCGTTTCTGTCTTCTCATCCTCATTGGAGTCATTGAAACTAAAAACATTATCTTGGAGAAATTTTAAACATGTGCAACATAGTTTCTGTCTTCTCATCCTCATTGGAGTCATTGAAACAACATGGCTTCGCTGGCCCACATGTTCGCCTCGGGACGTTTCTGTCTTCTCATCCTCATTGGAGTCATTGAAACTTATTTTTTGCGATTTGCGGCTGAGCGAAATGTTGCCGGAGTTTCTGTCTTCTCATCCTCATTGGAGTCATTGAAACTCGCGGACCAACACGTATTCAAGGCTAAACAAATATTAAAGTTTCTGTCTTCTCATCCTCATTGGAGTCATTGAAACTTTAACGGCGAATATCTGGCCTGGCTGTCCGACGCCCACAGGTTTCTGTCTTCTCATCCTCATTGGAGTCATTGAAACTTTTAGAAAAGTCTCATCGATTTCGTCTCTAGCCCAATGGGTTTCTGTCTTCTCATCCTCATTGGAGTCATTGAAACCAGAGTATCTTTTAGGTTTAATCCGGGTTTCTAGCCCCATTTTAGGGTTTATCTAGACACAGCCTCCGATTGTCTGCTTGTCGCATCAAGCTTTATAAAGAAAATCGAAGCCCACCATAATCTAACCCATATGGTGCCATGCCTCTAGCTTGGCGCTTTTACACGGCTATATGAAGATCCGAAATCCACTTAGCGCATAGATCGCCGATCTGCATGTCCGATGGATCACTACTGGACCCGTTGCACAGCCCCTTAAACACCCCCTAACAGTTTGTAATTATTATATCAACCTATCTTTATCTGGCCACATCCATGGGGCTTATAGGCTCCTACAGCATTCACCTCTAGGGCCGCAAGACCCAGAGCGAGCTTCTCATCTCGGCTATCAGACTGGAACCTTAAGGTTGACCCAGCAGCCAGCATTGGCTCAACTCGACGACGTCTCTCATCCCTAAGAGACCACCCACTAAAGGTGCCATAAACCAGCTGCTGCTCAGCTATTGTGACTTCAGGTAGACTTGGCTTTCCATCCTTGAAACATCGGGTATAAGCCCTTCGAGCATTCTCCAATAGCGCCGAGGCATCAATAGTGCTCTCACCTTCCCGCAGAACCATCGGAGAGACAAGCCAGACTGTGAAGTCAGCTGGATCTATCTCCCTCGCTCGCCGACGTATATCCTCTGAAGTGACCTCTGTAATCGTCAGATTCTCCACGGTGACTTTTCCCAGACCGCTAGATTTCTCGCCCCCCACCCCCTCGTCAGTCAGCCCCCTCGCCAAGAGGCTCTTTATCTTCTCAAGATACTCTCGACACTCCTCAAAGAGAATCACTTCCAACCGGAACTCGGCACCTCGATCAATGACCTCCAGTGTCCTAAGCGTACCTTTCTCCTCCCTACCACCCACAGTAGCCGCAGAGAAGCGGCCCCGATCGATGGCAGTTGATATAATCCTTGTAACAGGTGTAGGATGTGGCTCCATCTCACCACAGCCGGAGCAAACATAACCCGTGTAAGGCTTTACCTTCTTCCCACACTTCACGCACTCAAGAGGCGGCTTGAAAGTGTCATAGGTCATGCCACATTGTCGGTTTTCACATCTGAAAACTGTCCTCTTAGCTGGTAGGTAGACACCACCACACTTGATATGGAGAGGGTAGGCATAGCGGAAGAGGATGTTTGCAGATTTGCTGAAGTCATCACCATATAAGTAAGTATAGAGGCAGTCGTCGAGATACTTGCACTTCTCATGGTTTACCAAGGGTTCATCTAGTTTACATGCAACTTTGAGGAGAGAGATACCGAAGGCACCTCTAAGGAAGGAGCCAGGTATATATGGGGTAGTATGCTTTATCACCCCCGCCCTCTTCCCCGAGCCGATATGGAGGGGCGTCTTAGCTACCAATGTTCCACAAACTCGATAGCAGATCACTGAACCCAACTACCTCTTCTCCTTCAGCCAGCGTTCCAGATCTGCTCCTTCAAGAACATCCTCCTCTTCCTCGCCTAAGTAGTATTTGGCAGTCCGGGTATAGACTTTGTCAAAGTTCAGTCTAACCTTGCCGAACCCTCGTGTGGAAGAGCCGCCTAAGGCTGAGTCCTCCATCGACTTCATAGCTGCCAACAGTAGCTTCAGCTCCTCATCGGTTAGATTCTCGGCCACTATCTCAAGATTGAAAGTCGATCCTGCGGGAACCGCCTCGATAGAGTATAGAGCACTTCGAGCTACGCTACCTTTCTCTCTGTCTATAGCCGTCCCTGTCCGTGTCAGGAATTTTTCTATCTTCTTGGTAGGGTATGCATCTCTAAACTTTACCTTGCTTGCTACTGAGACTTCCCCCGCGGTGCCGAATATCCTACAGGCGATACAGAAATCTTTAGGTTCTTTTTTTAGTGTGCCACACATATTCTTGACATCAGGCGGATTACAGACCTCTTTCCCCTCTTTCCGAGCTATCTTCTCGGCCTCGGCCCTAATGCGGCCTTTGAGAGATGAACCGGGAATGTAGGGCTGCCCTTCCGTATCCACCAAGATCGGCATATCAGCGGCGCCTATATCAACCTCAGGCTTCCCTGAACCTATATGCAGAGGTGTCAAAGTCTCTATCACCCCACTGAAAATGGTTCTCTTCTCGAGCTTCTCAAAAACCATATTTCTCACCTCCTTTCAACTTGGGTTCTAATCCATATCTTGACAGGTATATTCCGTATTTCAGTGATATTCTGCTTTATCCTAGCGCTCAACTCTTCCGCGAGTTGTCGCGGGTTTCCACGGAAGTCGCGGAGCATCACAAACACTTCAGGGGTGTCTCGCTCCATCCGAATCTCAACACCTATGTACCCATACTGTTGAGTGGTACGTTTTATTGTCTCCCCAATTATTGGTTCAAGGGCTTTCCATCTTTTCAACCTATAATAGTCATAGAGCATGTTTGCATACTGCAGTATAGTGACTACCTGCATCTTCTCGTATCTGCCGATAAGCTGTAGCATCTTTTCTCCAAACTCTAGGTAGCCCGATATCCGCGGTATCTGATACTGGACATAGGCTTCTAGCATAGGCTTGTCACGGGTTCTCGCCGTATCATAGAGGGTTCGTAACTGCTTAGCCCCAATGTTACAACTCACAGCTAGCTTAGCCAGATCCTCCCCCTCACGCTTCAAACCCACTTCTCCGCTCAAACCTCTTCACCTCCTCGGAAAGCATTATAGACCTGAAATGCATCATGAAACAGGCCGGACTTGATATAAGCTAGAAGCCGCTCCCCTTCATGCCACTCGATCTGTCCACGACCCATAAAGTATTTAGTTACAGTTTGTGCATTCTCGCGGTTCCTCTTACAGGCGGCAGCTATAAGTCTGACTTGGCTTGATGTAAGTTTACACCTTCTCAGATAATCCACAACTCTGAGAAGCTTACCGATTTCGACCCAAGAATACGCCCGGCACTTCTCCAGCTCAGCTTCGAGAACCCCTGCTTCAGTGATAAAGTGGAAGGCTATAGATGCCTTGCCAGCAACTTGCTTGGCCTTTCTGAGGAGTATAGTTGCCGACTCGAGGGCAACATATATTGGAAGCCTGTAGTGGAAGATCGCGACACCTGCAGATAGAGTTGCTTCACCCCCCAACGCCTCTTCGAACTTCGACGCAATAGCTCTAGCCGCATGGAGACTTTTCATACCAGGTGTTACTGCAAGTATATCATCTCCGCCTGCAAATATGGCCTCGCCGCCAAGGGAGTTAATCTCCTTAACAAGAGTTATCTCGCAAGTCTGGTGGAGGAGACCGCTTATCGTCGATAGCCTCGACGGCGTCATAGCCTTACGGTATAGCTTCACTCTCCTCCCGCTCAAAACCTCGCCCAGACCATCGCCGTCAGCCTTTATCACAGCGACAAAATTCCTTCCATCCTTCATGTCGTCTAAGCTCACTCCCTTACCCGTCATTCGTTTCTCCCAGCACAAGGAGCATAGGGCTTCAGGTCTCGGCGACGCATCTATAGGTATCACCTTCTTATCATCAAAGTGCTCGGCTGGCATCTTTCTACATACATCGCATAAGGGAATATTCTCCTCGATAACTGGAGGAATAGGCATAGCCCTCTCTCCCTTTTCAGCTCTGAGGTTATTCACGGCCTCCTCCCACACACTTCCGAAATACTGCTTAATTTTGCCCCCATCTGTCTCTGTTGAGCAGACCGTCATCGTGAGCATGCCTCTTGTTGACGTCTCGAACCTGTTTTTCACTTCTCGGAGGACCCTCTGACTTTCGTTGGGGGGCGAGATCACTAGGAGGCTACCGCCACCGTGGAATAGAAGGCACTCTGGGCCTAAGATCTCCTTGACTGTTTTGGCGGCCTCCTCCGTGGCTTCTTTGACTTTGCGGCTACCCGCCTCAAGGTCGGGTAGGCGTGACGATGCGTTAATGTAATCTGAGACCCTGTCTGCGTCTGCTGAGATCAGGACAAATTTATACTTCGAAGGTTCGTCTCCCTGGTACCCTCCGCTCTTCCATGCGCAGTTGGCTATAGCCGCCGTCAATTTAAGGTGATCCCACAGTGAGGCATCGTTCACAGGGCTTCTGGTGTCGGCTGGAATCTCCCTTAATAGTGACTTGGAAAGGAAATCGTAAAGAGAGTCATAGAGTTTATCTGTTGGAAGGCAACCTTTGAATCTCTGTTTGAACTGCTCTTGGAAGAGGTAAAGGTCCCGTGCTGTGGTTTCCTTAACGATCTTGCTACCGTCTGATAGAATATGGGTCAATCTTACTGGGAGTGAAGGTCTCCCTCCGGCGCCCATCGTCTCCTCAGGCCTATCTGCTCCGGAGGCAATGTTGTCCGCGAGGCAGATAATTCTCTCAATATCCGTCTTAGGGCGATCTTCAAGATTATATGAGGAGCCACTGTGGTGTCTCATCGCGATAGAGGCAACCTCAGCGCCGACCGTCTCGTTGAGGAGTTTCTCCGTGTAGTAGATGTGGTGTGACCATGGTTTCTGGTTTGCCCAGCATTCGGGTTTGCCGATGTCGTGAAGGAGGGCTGCTAGCCTAACTTGCAAGATCTCTTGCACTTCTCGGCCCTCTGATACTTATCCTAGAGGTTAGCGTTATAACTGTTACCCCCGTAGGGTCTCTCCTTGTACTAGGCTTCTCGATCTAACATTGTCATACTTGTAGGCAACCTGTACTGCCCTCGATGTTATGGACTAGGGGGTGTCGTCATTGAAAATTTTGAATTTTTGGCATGAATAGATAATAAGGATCCTCTCTTACCTCAACTCCTCCCCTAGCTTTTAGATTTTCCCTTTTAACGTTTTGTCACAGACTTTATCCCTTAGCCCCTCCGTATAGGCGGCCGTTAAGGGGGGGTCAGCCCTCCAACGTTTGGCGGTTATATATTTCCGTATACGCAGGTAGACTGCCAAGGGGGCTTAAAAGTAGCTTATACTATCGTTTCTAAGGTAGCCCTTTAACTATAAAAAATGAAGTTTTGGCCTCTGTTCTCATTATTCCAGTTTAATCGAACTTTAGCGTACCTCGGCCCGCCATGATCAGAGCTTCAAGTTACCGATCGAGGGCGGTATCCCACGGTTCCATAAATCGCCGCATCTGTTGCCAGCTCAACAATTACTTTAAAATATGAAGATGCTGCAAATAATAGATGAGGTTAAGTGAAATGCTTCAAACCTCTAAAGGTGCAGGAAATAGTGGAGAATCAAACCTGAAGCCCAAATCCCGGTGGCCGCGCCATTCTGAGCTAATTACGTGGGACCTTTTTTTGAGGTGGCGAGGAGAGGCATACCTCGTTTATTTGGGACTCAATTTTGCAGTTCGATAGTTAAATTAGCTCAGCCTAGTTATTGTTCTCGGCTATGCTAGTTTTTTAAGGCTTTGTAGGGGCTGTGGGTCTGGTGAACAGTTTAAATACTACCAGTGGGACCATTAGTAGTTATAAACCAATGGAAGGGTGAAAGGAATGGTTTATGGAGAACGCAGGTTCGGTGGAGAAAGGACTATGCATAATGCTACATGTTCAGACTGTGGCAAAGAAACCCAAGTCCCATTCAAGCCCACCGAAGGAAGACCTGTGTACTGTAGGGAATGCTACCAGAAGCATCGAAAATATTGAATCACACCGTTATCCTCGATTATGAATAGCGATTAATGGTGTATTCAACAATCAGTAATTTTTTGAAACTTTTTTTCTCGTCACTCGGCTCTCTACGTGCAAATAGCCATCGCGTGGTTCGTCTCTTTTTTATTCTTACAGAATATTGCTGCGATGGCAACTGCGTGCTTCAGCTGAGTGTAACGTGGGCAAAGTTTGGAATCTAGTAGCTGTGCTTATATGTGTGATGAGTTAAATTACTCGGGTGAGGAAGGAGGTCTTCAACGTATACATTCTTCGATGTTCAACTGGAGAACTTTATGTTGGATGCACAGGTAACCTTGAGAAGAGAGTTGAAGAACATAATAGAGGTAGAGGCTCGAGGTTCACGAGATCTAGAATACCAGTAAAGCTTGTTTACAGTGAAGAGTGCAGAAGCAGAAAGGAAGCTGTGTGTAAAGAACGTCAGCTGAAAAGGAAGACTAGGAGAGAGAAATTAGAGTTAATCGGTATGGTTTACGCCTAGTTACGGCAGATGAGAGCTGTCTTCAATTTGTGAAGATTTGGTCGCTCAACTCTGCGCCAGTAGGTTACATAAATTAGCCATAGGTAGTCTCTTCACCCCCTAGGTGTAACTGCGGCTGGATGAATGCTGCTGAGGGTGGATAACTAAGTTATTCGCCTAGTTTGCGTCTGCTCTACATTTTCACCAGAAGATCACTGCGCTTAGAACTAGGATTATATAGGCTAAGACGCCCAGCATTTTTCTACTGGTTGAGAGGGGAGAGACGTCGTCTAGTAGTTCTATGCTCCTCCTCGAGCCCATAAAAAATAAGATGAGGAGGGCGAAGAACCAGAAACCTGTTGCCACCGCTATTGCCAGCCCAATGAGGGAGGCGTAGCGGTGTCCTCTCTCGCCGAACATGGCTCGGGCGATGTGGCCGCCATCCAGCTGCCATGCTGGTAGGAGGTTGAGAAAGGTTACGACGAAACCTATCCATCCAGCTATGCCTATTGGTGGGATTACAGCGACATAGCCAGGAGATGCGTTGACGCCTATTAGGTGGTTGAGGATGATTAAGCCAAGCGAGGACGGTAACTCGAACACCTCAACGCCTTGAGTTTCAAGCTGGCTTACCAAAGTTTGGTCTACAAATCTCACACCTAAGAGGGCTATTGAGGAAACTATGAGGGCTATTATGAAGCCTGTTACTGGGCCGCTGAATCCTATGTCGAAGAGTTGGTCGCGGTTTGCTGGCGGATCCTTTTGCATGATAAGAGCTCCGAAGGTCCCGAAGCCCATTGGGTAAGGGGGGCCTGGGATGAAGTAGGGTGATGTGGCTCTTAATCCTCTTTTTGCCACTGTTAACTTGTGGCCCATCTCGTGGAGTCCCACTATGCCTAATAAGGCTATGGTGAAGTAGAGGGAGTGGAGGATGATGTTCTCGCCGAAGATCTCAGACCAAAGATGTGAGTTGAAGTAGCCGCTTAAAGAGACGGTGCATACGGAGGCTAGGAATAGGATTAGGGGTATGTTTCTTCCTCTCTCAGGTCTCTCGGTGGGCTTGTGGAGAACTTGGATTACTAGCCCTCCATATCTACGGCGTAGAAGTGGGAGCAGGTTGTATGGGTTCAGTTTCTGAACGAGCCTTATGAAGGTTTCCTTTGAAGGGCCTCTGGTTTTGACGCTAAATATAGGTATGTCAAATTCGAGCATGAAGCCCTCGACATGGAACTCTGAGTCTATGATCTCGTAAAGTTCTCTGAATGTGAGGGGTTGCGGTGTTGCATAAGGATTGTTATCGTTTGCCATTTAGTATACTATCCGTCCATTAGAACTTGGTTTTCTGTAAGGTCTCCCTAGGTTAGGGCTTAGAATGTCTAAGTCCCAGATTTAAACCCTTTGGCTTCTCTGTGTTGCTCGTGCCTAATCTTTAAGTGAGCTGCTGTCTAAAGTCATCTGATCTCTGTCTATTCTAGTCTTCTATTTGCCTCTTCCCAGTTTGCTATGTTCCAGAATGCCTCCACAAATTTTGCCCTGTCGTTCTTATAGTCGATGTAGTACGCATGTTCGAATACGTCGATGATCATGAGGATTTTGAATGTTGGGTATATGTTGGTGTTATGTTTCTCCACCTGCATGATCACTGGCCTACCGGTTTGTGTACATATGGCCAATGCAGCCCAGCCAGAGCCTTCAACGCTTATAGCTGCCTGAGTGAACTCTCTCTTGAACCTCTCGAAGCTGACGAACTCTTTTTCTAGGAGAGTGCCTAGAGTGCCTCCAGGTTTCCCGCTGCCCTCACTAGCTCGTTTAAGGTTTTTCCAGAATAGTGAGTGAAGGAGGTGCCCTCCGATATTGAACGAGAGTTCCTTCAATGCAGACTTCACATCTATCTCGGTGTTCTCTCTCCTCGCCCTTTCAAGTCGCTCGAGTATCGCGTTTGCGCCTTTGACATATGCTTGATGGTGTTTCTCGTGATGGATTCTTAACTGTTCTTCCGAGATGTAGGGTTCCAGATCTCCGTAGCCGTAGGGTAGTTGTGGCAGAATATAATATTTTGTAGGTTCCATGTTAATCACAGTAAAATATTGACAACACTTACACTTATCTTTACTTCTTAAGGCTGAGTATCTGTTTTTTTCGATTATCTTTATAAGGGGGTTTGCGGTTACATAATAATCGGTTGTACCTTTCGCGGCTGCCCTTATATAGGGCTCTCTGGGCGAGATAAGCCGCGTTTGGGTTTGGATGCAGAACGAAAATCCCAACAAAGGGAATTGAAAGACAAGATTGCTAGCAACAGCTAACAATCCTGACTTTATGATGCAGAACGAAAATCCCAACAAAGGGAATTGAAAGTCCAAAGATTTAATCAAAACAGGAATTAAGCTGACAGGCGATGCAGAACGAAAATCCCAACAAAGGGAATTGAAAGGACGCCCACATATTAGTTTCAGGACTGATTACAAACCTGGATGCAGAACGAAAATCCCAACAAAGGGAATTGAAAGGGGGCGAACCATATATGTCAGCGCCCCGTTTGCCACAGAGATGCAGAACGAAAATCCCAACAAAGGGAATTGAAAGTGAGCCTAGAACTGCCGCCGCAGAAAAGTCAGGGGGAGATGCAGAACGAAAATCCCAACAAAGGGAATTGAAAGACAAATTCGCCTAAAATTTCCTGCCGCCACTCCATCTGATGCAGAACGAAAATCCCAACAAAGGGAATTGAAAGCTTATAGCATTGTTGAACATGTTTTCGCTGGCCCATATAGATGCAGAACGAAAATCCCAACAAAGGGAATTGAAAGTATCGGTGTTCCTTCTCGTGCGGGCGAATATGTGCGTTTCGATGCAGAACGAAAATCCCAACAAAGGGAATTGAAAGACAACAAGATTCTCCCTCAGAAGACGGTCGAAAAGCGATGCAGAACGAAAATCCCAACAAAGGGAATTGAAAGCAAAAATCGCGGAACTTTTTGAAAAGGCAGGCATGGAGGATGCAGAACGAAAATCCCAACAAAGGGAATTGAAAGTATATAACTTCTGGCTTCATCCAAATCCATTTTTATCTCCGATGCAGAACGAAAATCCCAACAAAGGGAATTGAAAGCGACCGTTTAAGCGAAGAGGTTCAAACGTACATTGCGAAAGATGCAGAACGAAAATCCCAACAAAGGGAATTGAAAGCTCGTTTTCAGTCACCTTTTGTTTTGTGCGGTAATAAATAGGATGCAGAACGAAAATCCCAACAAAGGGAATTGAAAGACGAGGAGCGGGCAACTATGTATTTCGCGGATGTTAAAATGATGCAGAACGAAAATCCCAACAAAGGGAATTGAAAGAGCTCTTTGCCAGTAATAACCCCGTCTAGATAAGCATTTTTGATGCAGAACGAAAATCCCAACAAAGGGAATTGAAAGAAAGTTGTTTTCTCTGAGCCGAAAGGCACAACATATAAGAGATGCAGAACGAAAATCCCAACAAAGGGAATTGAAAGCCGACGGAACAATATTAACCATCGTGTCGAACAGTATAGTTGCGATGCAGAACGAAAATCCCAACAAAGGGAATTGAAAGTATTGTTTCCGTCGGTTTGAAATATTGCTCAAGATCAGGATGCAGAACGAAAATCCCAACAAAGGGAATTGAAAGCT